>CAJBLW010000104.1 GCA_903953985.1 uncultured Burkholderiales bacterium | reverse complement strand
GCATGGAAAAAATCACCGGCCGCAGCGATGACATGATGATCATCCGGGGTGTGAACGTGTTCCCAAGCCAGATCGAAGAGCTGATCTTGAAGCGCGCTGAGCTGGCCCCGCACTACCAATGCGTCCTGACCCGTGAAGGCCCGATGGACGACCTGAAAGTGCTGATCGAAACCAAGCCCGGCGTGTCGCCAGAGAGCATCGAAGCGCGAGCGGCTGCCAAGCAGCTGCAGCACGAGATCAAGGTCTACATTGGCTCGAGCGTGGCGATCGAGCTCAAGGCCGAAGGCGGCGTCGAGCGCAGCCAGGGCAAGGCCAAACGCGTGGTGGATTTGCGCGGAAAGTGAGTCAGGCCGCAGGCCACTGATGGGCTGGGCGGTCCTTGGGCACGCTCAGCTGCCAGTGACTCGCTTGCCCGGGCACAGTGAGTGGCAGGCGCAGCAAGCGCCTGTCACGTGATACCAGTGCCATCAATTTGCGCTCTTTGCCCAGCAGCGCGGGCAGTTCCTCGAGCTTGCTCAGCCGCCAGCAGCCGCCTTGGCCTTTGGCGCCAACCTCTAGCCCCAGCCATTCGTCGCCAGCGGCCAATCCAGCCGTTTCCGCGGCGCTTGCGCGCAACACGCCCTTGACCTGCACACTGCCCCCGATTTCGCTCACGCGCAGGCCCAGGCGCTGCGCCATGCCCGAAGTCTCGGCGTCAACCTGGATGCCATGCTCTGTCAGCAATTCGCGCAATGGCAGCTCTTGTGTGCTGTGTACCCAGCGCTGGATCTCGCCCGTCCAGCAGCGCCCGGTCACGGCTTGCAGCTCGTCCAGCAAGTCCTGCTCGCGCAGGGGCCCGGCCTTGCAGCGCTTCCACAGGCCGCGCATCACGGTGTCCAGCGTGAGGCCTTCTCGCTTGAATTCCCTGCGCAGCGTCAGGTCCAGACACAGCGCGACCAGTGCGCCCTTGGTGTAGTAGCTCACGGTGGCGTTGACGGTGTTTTCATCCTGCCGGTAGTACTTGACCCAGGCGTCAAAGCTCGACTGCGCGACGCTTTGCACATGGCGACCCGGGGTTTGCTGCACCTGCGCGATGGTCTTGCCCAGTAGCTGGATGTAAGTGGCGTCGTCAATCAGCCGTGCACGGCGCAAGAGAATGTCGTCGTAATAGCTGGTGAAGCCCTCAAAAAACCACAGCAACTGCGTGTAGTTTTCTTGTGTGTAGTCGTAGCGCTCAAACGCATCGGGGCGCAGTTGCTTGACGTTCCAGGTGTGAAAATACTCGTGGCTGATTAGGCCTAGCAGCGTGGTGTAGCCCTCTCTATTGCGGGGGCTGGAGGACAGGCCATTGTGGCGCGGCAAATCATCGCGTTTGCAAATCAACGCGGTGCTGTTTTGATGCTCCAGACCGCCATAGCCGTCGTGCACGGCGTTGAGCATGAACAGGTAGTTGTGATGAGGCGTTTGTTTGCCCGCTGCCTTGCCCGAGCCATGCCAAAAGCCAATGGCGGCTTCGCAAATTTTTTGTGTGTCGGCCAACAACCGGTCACCGTCAAAGGAGGGCAAAGCGCCCGCCACCACAAAGCGGTGCGGCACGCCACAGGCGTTGAAGCTGCCGCTCCAGAACGGACCCAGCTCCACCGGGCAGTCCACCAGAGTGTCGTAGTTCGCGGCTTGGTAAAGGCCAAATCCTTTTTTGTCGATTTTGAGCGGCGCCAGGCCCGTGGCCGCCTGCCAACTGGGTTGGCTCTTCACGGCTTGCAGCTGCAGATGGTGAGGCGCTTGTTCTTGTCCGTGCACCTGAAGGCACACACTCGTGCCATTGAAAAAACCCCTTTGACTGTCCAGCCAGGCGGTGCGCACTGAATTGTCAAAGGCATAGACCTCGTAGCTCAGCACCAGGGGTTGTTCACTCTTACAAGCGATGGCCCAGGTGCACTTGTCCTGCTGGGTGATGGGCACGCTGCGCCGGCCTTGTTTAGCGCTCAGATGCTGCAGGTTTTTAGAAAACTCGCGCACCAGATAACTGCCTGGAATCCACACCGGCAGCGACAAGGTTTGCAGGGCCTGCGGTTGCGCAATGGTCAAGGTGACACGGAACAGATGCGCACGCAGGTCGGCGGCTTCAACGGTGTAGTGGATGGCGCTCATGCGTGTTGATATTTAAGTTGCACCTGCCGCTAAAAAGCAGCTCAGGCTGGCCACGATGGTCAGTTGCAAGCGCATGGGCAGCCACGGGGCTAAGCCAGCGGCGGGCCATGTTCGGCGGTCCATCACATAGCAGCCGATCAGCACAAAGCCCAGCAGAGGCAAGCCTGCAAAGGCGGGCATCATCACGCCCACCCAGGCCAGCAGGGAGGGCGCGACGCCCCAGGTGAAGTGGATGCGTGGCGCGTTGGGGCTGATCAAGGCGTTGCGAAAGCCCACGCCCCAATGGATGCCACCCAAAAACGACACGATCACCGCACCATAGCTTTGCATGGACAGTGCCACATAGGGGTGCAGTTCGGGGCCGACCAGCCACAGACACAAGGCCAAAAACACAAAAGGAATCAGCCCGGCGTATCCCAAGCGGCGGATCAGCCGCCAGGTCGGGTCTTCGGTCATTGGGTGCGGCTGTGTGGATGTCATTTGATCTCGTTGAGCAATTTTTCAACTTGGGCCATGGGCACGGCACCGGGGACGCGAGAGCCATCGGCAAACAAAAGCAAGGGTGTGCCGGTGATGCGGTTTTTCTGCCCAAAGGCCACGACCGAATCCACAGCCGAGGCATCGCAGTTTGCGGCCGGTGGCGTGGTGCCGTTGATCATCCAGTCGTTCCAGACCTTGGCCTTGTCTTTGGCGCACCAGATGTTTTTGGATTTGGTCTTGGAGTCCTCGCCCAGGATGGGGTAGAGGAAGTGGTAAATGGTCACGTTGTCCAACTTTTGCAAGTCTTTTTCGAAGCGCTTGCAGTAGCCGCAGTTGGGGTCGGCAAACACGACCAGCTTGCGTTTGCCGTTCCCGCGCACTTGGGTGAAAGCATTTTTGATGGGCAACTGGTCAAACGGGATGGCCGAGAGTTTGTCCATGCGCTCTTCGGTCAGGTTGCGCTTTTGTTTCACATCGATCAGCGCGCCCTGAATCAGGAAGTTGCCCTCGGCATCGCTGTACATCACCTCGTTGCCCATGCGGATTTCGAACAGGCCGTTCATGGGTGTTTTGCTTACCTCGTCGATTTTGGGCAGGTTGGGCAGGCGCTCGCTCAGGTTTTTGCGAATCGCCGCTTCCTGGGCCATCACGCTGCCCAGCGACAAGGCAATGGTGGCCACGATCAGGGCCAGTTTGGAGGGAACGAACTTCATGGAGAGGACTTTCGGGATCAAAAAAGACAAAGACGAATCAGCGTGTGGCCTTGGCGGGGCTTGGCGGGGTGCTTTGGCCCATGGCGCGTAGCGTCATCCAGTGTTTGAGTGGTCCGCTGCGGTCAAAGCCCCGCATGCCCCAGTTGCGCAGGTTTTGCCAGATCGGACCAGGCTGGGCAAAAAGGCGCTGCAGGCCATCGGTGACCAGGCCCATGGCCTGCACATCGGCTTGGCGTGCGCGTTCGTAGCGGCGCAGCAGTTTGGGGTCGTACAGCGGCCGCCAAAATTCTTTGGCGCGGATCACCCGCACCAGCTCGGCCGCATCGCCTAGGCCCACGTTCAGGCCTTGACCGGCCAGCGGGTGCATGGCGTGGGCCGCATCGCCCGCCAAGGCAAAGGCTTGCTTGTTTTGGCCCGGCATGGCGCCGGTCCAGCGCTCGGCACGGGCCAGTTGCAGTGGCCACACGGCACGCTCGGCCGACAGTTGCATGCCGCCCAAGGCGTGGCCACAAGCTTGGGCAAGTGCGTCTGAAAAGACTTCTTGGGGCATGGCCATCAATTCTTGCGCGCGCAGCGGGTGCACCGCCCAGACCAGCGCGACTTCGCGCCCGCCTTCTCCCCCCAAGGGCAGCAGGGCCAGCACTTCGGCTTGCGGCTGAGCCAGGCCGGGCGCTTGGCTCCAGCCAAACCATTGCCGGGCAATGCCCTCATGCGCCCGCGCGCAGATCAGGCGGGTGGCCAAGGCGTGTTGCTCGTAATGTGCGATGTCAAAGCCCACCCCCAGCTCGGCGCGTGTTTGGCTGGCGCGACCTTCACACACTACCGTGAGCGGCGCTGGCAACGGTGCCTGCACCACTTGGATCTGGGTCTGGAACTGCACGGCCTGGGTCAGCAGCGCTTGCAGCACCGGCACATCCACCATCCAGTTGAGCTCAACCACGCCTTGCTCGCGGGCACCGAAGTTGAGTTGGCCACCACCGTCGCCCCAGACTTGCATCTGATGCACGGGCGTGACGGCGGGGGCCTCGGGCCAGCAGCGCAGGTCTTGCAGCAAGGCCTTGGCTGCGCCGTTGAGCGAATAGGCGCGCACGTCGGGGGCCGTGTTGGGCTGGGGTGAATCGACCAAAGCCACGTTCAGCCGTTCACGGGCCAGCAGCAAAGCCAAAGTGCGGCCCACGATGCCAGCGCCACGGATGCAAATGTCAGGGGGAAGAGCCATGCCAGCATTGTAAGGAGGCGGCCCATGGTGCTGGGCCGCCGGGGACTTTGGGGCCTGGCCAGTGTCTTGGGGTTGTGCCGTTAAAATCGCGGGTTGATTTCTGAATCTTCTCCCCGAATCACCGAAAGCCTTCCATGAGCCTCAAATGCGGCATCGTGGGTCTGCCCAATGTGGGCAAATCCACCCTTTTCAACGCCCTGACCAAAGCTGGCATCGCCGCTGAAAACTACCCCTTTTGCACCATCGAGCCCAACACCGGTGTGGTGGAGGTGCCCGACCTGCGCTTGCAGCAGTTGTCTGAAATCGTTGAGCCCGAGCGCATCGTGCCGGCCATTGTGGAGTTCGTGGACATTGCCGGCCTGGTGGCCGGGGCCAGCACGGGCGAGGGCTTGGGCAACAAATTTTTGGCGCACATCCGCGAAACCGACGCCATCGTCAACGTGGTGCGCTGCTTTGAGGACGACAACGTCATCCATGTGGCCAACAAGGTCGATCCGATTGCCGACATCGAGGTCATTCAGACCGAACTGTGCCTGGCCGACTTGGCCGCTGTCGAAAAAGCCATTCACCGCGTGAGCAAAATCGCCCGCTCGGGCGACAAAGAAGCCGTCAAGCAAATGGCGATTCTGGAAAAGTGCCAGACGGCTTTGAATGACACCCAACCGGTGCGCACCATCGACTTCAGCAAAGAAGAGCGGGTCGAACTCAAGCAGTTCTTCTTCATCACCGCCAAGCCCGCCATGTTCGTGGCCAACGTGTCGGAAGACGGTTTCGAGAACAACCCTTTCCTAGACCGCCTCAAGGCCTTTGCCGCCAAGCAAAACGCGCCTGTGGTGGCCATTTGCGCCAAGATCGAAGCTGAGTTGTCCGAAATGGACGACGCGGACCGATTGGAATTTTTGAGGGAATTGGGGCAAGACGAGCCTGGCCTGAACCGCCTGATCCGCTCTGCTTATGGCTTGCTGGGTCTGCAAACTTATTTCACTGCAGGCGTGAAAGAAGTGCGCGCGTGGACCATCCATGTGGGCGATACCGGCCCGCAGGCTGCAGGCGTGATCCACACCGACTTTGAAAAAGGCTACATCCGCGCCCAGACCATCGCCTTTGACGACTTCATCGCCTTCAAAGGCGAGCAAGGTGCCAAGGACGCGGGCAAGATGCGTGCCGAAGGCAAGGACTACGTCGTGAAAGATGGCGACGTGATGAACTTCTTGTTCAGCTCCTGAGTGGCAGGTCCCGGCGAGCCGGGTCACAAAAAAACCTGAAACATCGGCGGTGTTTCAGGTTTTTTTTCGTCCACTTTTTGCAGTGTTTTATTGATTGGATCTTGCCAAATCCGCATAAAAGTGTAGGATTGATTCTGTAATAAATCAACGTTTCTTTAGTAAAACAAAAAGCATGAGCATTGCACCTGAGTCCAAGATCCCGGCGATTGAATTCATCGGGGTGGAAAAGCGGTTTGCGGCACGCGGAAAGTCTGCCGAGGTGTTGGCAGCCCGCGATATCCACTTCGCCATCGTCAAGGGCGAGGTGGTGTCCATCATTGGTCCCTCAGGTTGCGGCAAAAGCACTTTGCTCAACATGGGCGCAGGACTGTCCAAGCCATCGGCAGGGGTGGTCAAGGTCAATGGCGAAGTGGTGGTCGGGCCCAACAAACATGTTGCCTTCATGCTGCAAAAAGATTTGCTCATGCCGTGGCGCACGATCATGGAGAACGTGACTTTCGGTCTCGAATTGCGCGGAGTGCAGCGCTCTGAGCGAGAAGCCGTTGCCGAGCGTTTGCTGACGCAATGTCATCTGAAGGGGTTTGGTGAGCACTACCCAAACCAGTTGTCTGGAGGCATGCGCCAGCGCGCTGCTTTGGCGCGCACCTTGGCGGTAGACCCCCTGGTGCTTTTAATGGATGAGCCATTTTCCGCGCTGGATGCCCAAACCAAAATGATCCTGCAGCAGGATCTGGCCCAAACCGTGCAGCGCGAGGGCAAAACGGTGGTCTTCATCACCCACGACCTGGCCGAAGCGGTGGCTTTATCGGACCGGATCTTGGTCATGAGCGAGCGGCCCGGCACCATGATCGAAGAAATCGTGGTCGATATACCCGATCGTGATAACCCAATGCAGCGACGCAAGCATCCTAAATTGGCGGATTACGTCAGCCGTCTGATGGAGCTCCTCAAGCTCGATGCACACACACACATGCACTGATTTTTTGACCCCTGAAAACCGACTGGAGACTATTGTGAAAAAAACCACTTTGATGATCAGCAAGCGTTTGACCTGTGTGAGCCTAATGGCCTCGGCCATGCTCACGGTGATGCCGTCAGTCGCTCAGGCGCAGGCACCTCTTCAGGAGGTGACCTACCTTTTGCCCGCGCCTGGCACTTTGCCCGCATTTGGGCCGTGGATGCTGGCGCAAGCCAAGGGTTATTACAAGGCAGAAGGACTGGATGTTAAGTTCGTTGCGGCCCGCGGTGGTGTGGATGTGGCCAAGCAAGTGGGCGCAGGCAATGCCGTGATTGGTGGCGCCATTGGTGACACGTCCATCATTGCCCGCGCCCAGGGCATCCCAGTCAAGGCCGTGGCTGTCTTGGGGGCAGGCTCTTTGACCCAGTTGGTGAGTCACAAGGACGAACGCATTGAGAGCCCAAGAGAGCTTAAGGGCAAAACCGTAACGGTCATTTCCTACACTGACACGACGTACTACGCATTGCTCGGCATGCTGAGCAAAGTGGGCTTGACCAAAAATGACGTGACCATTCAGGCGGCAGGACCTGCCGGCGTTTGGCAACAATTTGCAGCCAAAAAAGCGGTAGCCATGGCGGGGGTGCCCGACTGGACAGCTTCTGCTATGGGGGCCGGTGCCAAAGTGGATATTTTGCCTGCTGATGTGTACTTCAAGAGCATGGCGCAAGCCATTTTGGCCTCCGATGAGACCATTCAGAAAAACCCCCAGCTGATCCAGAAGCTGGTGCGCGCAACGATCAAAGGCATGAAAGACATCATGGCAAACCCCAAGGATGCGGCCATCGCGTATGTCAAACATGTTCCAGCCCACCAAGGCAAAGAAGCCGATATCCAGGGCGTTTTCGAGATGTACAACAAATACGTTTACGCCAGCCAGAAGGTGCCTGGTCAAATGGACGAAGCACGTCTGGTCGAGTTGCAAAAGTTCTATGTCACCAATGGCGTAGTGCCCAAGGAAACCCCTGCCAAAGAGTTGTACACCAACCAGTTCGTCATGGGCAAATGAATTTTCTGCCACCTTGAACAAGCCGCGAACAATTGCAAATGTCGAATGAAAAACTGACAACCTCGGCCTGGAGCATGGCCGTTTTGGTGGTGTTCCTGCTGGTTTGGGAGTTCATGCCCGGCTGGTTAGGGATCCCCAAATTCGTGTTGCCCCCTTTCAGCCAGGTGCTCACGGAAGCCGCTCGAATTTGGGAAACCGAGCGCTTGATATGGCACGCCGGCATCACGGCGGCCGAGGTGGTGATCGGCTTTGTGTTGGGTTCATTTTTGGGCGCGGTCATCGGTTACGCCTTGGGGGTCTCACCCAGGGTTGAAGCAATTTTGTCGCCCTATTTGTTGGCTCTGCAAATCGCGCCCAAGGTCGCTTTTGCGCCCTTGTTTGTGATGTGGCTCGGTTACACCATCTACCCGAAGATTTTGGTGGCGGTGCTGATTGTGTTTTTCCCGGTGCTGATCAATGTGCTGTCGGCCATGCGCGCCATGGACGGCGATCTGATCAACCTGGCCAGGTCCTTTTCTGCCACGCGCTTTCAGGTGTTTCGCATGGTTGAATTTCCCACCACTTTGCCGCCGCTGTTTTCTGGCTTGAGGATAGCCAGCACCTTGGCGGTGATTGGCGTCGTGGTGGGCGAGTTGGTCGGCGGCAACATGGGGTTGGGTTATTTGCTTGTTTTCTTTGAGGGGCAAGGCAACACAGCGGGTGTTTTTGTGGTGATCGGTGCCCTCACTGTGATCGGCATCCTGGCTTACTACGCGGTGGTGCTGGCTGAAAACAGGGTCTTGCATTACCTGGTGAACGCACAACATCGCAACGGTGCCTGAAGGACAGTCAAATATGCAAGAAATCAATCTTCAGGGCAGCAAAGTGCTGGTCACCGGTTCAGCCCGGGGTTTGGGCGAGAGCTTTGCCCGTGCTTTGGTGGTCGCAGGTGCACAAGTGACCATCAGCGATGTTTTGCACGAACGTGGTCAAGCCCTGGCCGCTGAACTCGGTCCGCTGGCCGCCTACGTGCCCCTGGATTTGCTGGATCCGGCCAGCATCCGTGCCGGGGTCGATGCGGCTGCAGCGGCCATGGGCGGCTTGACGGGCCTTATCAACAACGCTGCCATCACCAATTCAGGCGGTAAGACCATGGACGAGCTGGCGCTCGACATGTGGGACCGCGTGATGGACGTGAACGTGCGAGGAACCTGGTTGGTGACCCAGGCGGCCAAGCCGCATCTGGCGGCCAGTGGTCGGGGCCGGGTGGTCAATTTGGCCTCGGACACGGCCTTGTGGGGCGCGCCTCGCTTGCTCGCTTATGCCGCGAGCAAAGGCGCCGTGATCGCCATGACCCGGTCTTTGGCTCGCGAGATGGGCGGAGATGCCATCACCGTGAACGCGATTGCGCCAGGACTGACGTTGGTCGAAGCCACAGAGTACGTGCCCCAAGCCCGTCACGACCATTACCTGAACGGACGCGCCATCCAGCGCCCACAAATTCCAGAGGACGTGAACGCAGCCGCCTTGTTCCTGTTGACCCAGGGCAGTGGCTTCATCACGGGCCAGCTGCTGCCGGTCAACGGCGGTTTTGTCATGAATTAATTAAAAGGAAAAATCATGGATGTACACGCTAAAAAAGTTTTGGAGGCTGCCAACCAGCCGCACTTCAACGAAAACGGCTTGCTCAATGCACAGATCCCACCCGAGATGCAAATCCAGGCCAGCATGCTGCAGCAAAGCGGCCAGTCATTTGCCGATTGGATGCAAAGCCGTGTGGCGCTGAAATCCACCCGTCGTTATGACTGGGATGCATTGAAGTTCCAAGCGGACTTTGACCCGAAATACCGCCGAGCCCAGATGCGCTATGTCGGCACCGGTGCTACGGGCGTAGCCAAAGATGGCAACACCGTGCCCTCGGCCCACTTCACCTTTTCCACCATGTTGATTCCGGCTGGCGGAATTGGGCCATCACACATCCACTACGACGTGGAAGAAGTCTTTTTTGTGTTGCGCGGGACCATGAAGGTCGTTTGCGAAAAGGACGGCGAACGCTGGGAAGCCACGCTGGGCGAGCGGGACCTGATATCGGTACCGCCTGGCGTGTACCGCGAAGAGCAGAACATCGGTGACGAAGACGCCCTGATGTGCGTGATGTTGGGCACCCCCAAGCCGATCACGCCGGTGTATCCGCCCGATTCACCCTTGTCCAAAATCAAGCGCTGACATGAACCTCACCCCATTGGATGCTTTGTCGGGCGTGGTGCGGTCCACCGTGGACACCGCGCACGGCAAGGTGCAGTTCCGAAGTGCTGGCATGGCGCCGCAAGTGACGCACGTGTTGCTGCATGGCATCGGCTCGGCTTCGGCCAGTTGGGCTTTTCAATTGGGCGCTGCTGTGGGCCGCAGCGACATTCGGGTGCTGGCTTGGGATGCGCCGGGCTATGGCCGAAGCATGCATTTGCCCATGGTTTGTCCCAGTGCGCAAGACTTCGCCGAGCGCCTGTGGTCTTGGTTGGATGCCTTGTATGTTAACCAGCCCGTGGTGCTGGCAGGGCATTCTTTGGGGGCCTTGATGGCCGCCAGTGCCACGCGCTTGCGCCCTCAGGCCGTCAGCCGGTTGGTTTTGTTGGCGCCTGCCCGAGGCTACGGTGATGCACCCGTGGCAGAGCGCGAACGCGTGGTGGAAGGACGACTGCGCAATTTGCAGCAGCTCGGCCCCCATGGCATGGCTTTGGCTCGGGCAGCAGCCATGTTGTCGCCCGGTGCTGCGCCTGCGCTGCAAGAGGCCGTGCGCGAGACCATGGCCCAAATCGACCCGACAGGCTACGCCCAGGCGGTGCAAATGCTGGGGCTGGCCTGTTTGGCGCAAGACCTCAAAAATCTGAACACCCCTGTGCTGGTGGCCAGTGGCGAAGCCGACACGGTGACACCACCTGCAAATTGCGATGCAGTGGCTCAGGATGCGGCCGCCAAGCGCATCAGTTTGGGCCCTGTGGGCCATGCGTGCCCGCTGGAGGCGTCCGAGGCAGTGAATGAATTGCTGGGTCTGCCCGCTGTGGGCCAAATGGAATGACCGTGCTATGAACGAAAAGCTCCAAAACGAAGACCGTTACACCGTACCCGGGTTGGCGCGCGGCCTTCAATTGCTGATGCAATTCAATCGCGATGAAAGGGTACTGAGCGGCGCCGAACTCTCGCGCCGCATGGGTTTGCCTCGCGCCTCGGTGTTTCGCATGCTCTTTACGCTCGAGCAAAGCGGATTTTTAGAGCGCTGCCCCGATGGCGTCAGCTACAAATTGGGTTTGGCGGTTTTGCGTTTAGGGTTTGAACTGCTCGCCTCCATGGAACTGACTGAGGTGGGGCGTCCGGTGATCGAGGCCTTGCGCGACCGCAGCGGTTTTTCGGCCCATTTGGTGGTGCGCGATGCCCGTGATGTGGTGTTCATCACCAAGGCTGCAGGCAGCAATGCCATGTTCCACTCGATCCAGGTGGGCGCGCGTTTGCCTGCCCACGCGACTGTGTTGGGCCGAATCTTGCTGTCCGATCTGGACATGAAAGACCTGGCTGCGCTTTATCCAGAAAAAGTCTTGCCTGTGTACACCCCAAAAACGCCGACCAATTTATTGGACCTGAAAGCCTTGATTGACCAGGACCGTGACAAAGGTTACGGCGTGAGCATGGGGGGGTACGAAACCGGCATTTCCACTATTGCTGCGCCCGTATTCAATGAGCAAGGCCGAGTCACTGCGGCTATCAGCATTTCGGTGCCTTCGCAGCGCATTGAAGACGAGGCACTGATGCCGCTCGTTGAGTTGGTGCGAGAAGCGGCCACCCAATTGACAGAACGTCTGAGCCATTCGCCTCAGCGCGGTGCATGGCCTGCCAAATCCAAAGAAAAGAAAATCGCATGAACTCGTCTTCTGTCACCATCACCGTGGGTGAATTGGTTGCCCGCTTTCTGGAATCCTGCGGTGTGAAAACCGCCTATGGCGTGATTTCTATCCACAACATGCCCATCTTGGACGCCTTCCATACGCGTGGGCAGATCCGTTTTGTTTCGGCACGGGGCGAAGCTGGCGCTTGCAATATGGCCGATGCTGCAGCACGCGTGAGCGGCGTGTTGGGAGTGTGTGTCACCAGCACCGGCACAGGGTGTGGCAATGCCGCAGGGGCCATGGTCGAAGCCATCACCGCAGGCACACCCATGCTGCACCTGACGGGCCAGATCGAATCGGAATTTCTTGACCGTGATTTGGGATTTATTCATGAGCACCCGGCGCAGCTGGCCATGCTCAAGTCCGTGGGCAAGGAGGCCTTTCGCATCCGCAACCCTGAGACCGCGCTGGCCACTTTGCGTGAAGCTGTGCGCTTGGCTTTCATGCCGCCCTGTGGCCCGGTGAGCATCGAAATCCCGATCGATGTGCAGGCCATGCGCTTACCTTTGCCGGCCGATCTTTTGCCCTTAGCGGTGGCGCCTCTGGTGCCTGCACCCAGCGCTGTGCAGACCTTGGCCGATCTGTTGGCATCTAAAAAGCGGCCTTTGTTGTGGCTCGGTGGCGGTGCCCGTGGTGCTGGGCCAGCTGTGCAGCGCCTGGTGGCAATGGGCTGGGGGGTGGTCACTTCGGTGCAAGGCCGAGGCGTGTTGCCCGAAGACCACCCGGCCAGCCTGGGCTCGTACAACCTGCAAAAGCCCAGCGAAGTTTTTTACCAAACGGTCGACGCGCTGCTGGTGGTGGGCTCGCGTTTGCGCAGCAACGAGACGCTGACCTACAAGCTGCAACTGCCTGCGCACCGTTTCCGCATTGACGCCAACGCACTCACCCAGAACCGGGCCTACGACAGCGAATATTTTGTGCAAGGTGATGCCGCCTTGACCCTGAACGCATTGGCCGATGCATTGGAAGGCCGAATGCAGACCGACCCGGCATTTTTGACGGATCTGAAAAAAGCCCGATGTGAAGCCGAGGCCTTGGTGGACAGCACTTTGGGGCCTTACGTCAAGCTCAAGAACAGCTTGCAAGCGGCGACCGGAAAAGCCCTGTGGTGGGTGCGTGACATCACTTTGTCCAACACCATGTGGGGCAACCGCTCACCCGTGCTGGACCACCCACGTGGGGGCGTGCACGCCTTGGGTGGCGGCATCGGTCAAGGACTTGCCATGGGCATTGGTGTGGCGCTGGCCAATCATGAACATGCCCTGGGGCGAAAGACCGTGGTGATGGCGGGTGACGGCGGCTTCATGCTCAACGTGGGCGAGTTGGCCTGCGCGGCGCAAGAGCGCGCCGACATGTTAATTTTGCTGATGAACGACAGCCGCTATGGCGTGATCAAGAACATTCAAGATGCCGTTTATGGTAGCCGCCATTGCTATGTGGAATTGCACAACCCCGACTTTGCGCAGTTTTGCGCCAGCTTGCAGGTGGCGTATCACAAACTGAGCGATCCGGCGCAGACCGATGCCGTCTTGCAGCAGGCCCTGCAGACCCCTGGTCCCGTGGTGGTCGAGGTGGACATGGCCGCATGGGGCGCATTTGCAGTGAAGTTTGCCGGCCCACCCAAAAAGACGGACTGAGTCATGCGCATCCAGGAACTGACCTTGATTGGATTTGGCGCCATCGGGCGTGCTGTTCACCAGCGCGTGCTGGGGCATGCGGGGTTGCGCATCACGCACATCGTGGTGTCGGCTTCCAAAGTGGTGGCTTTGCAGGCTGAATTGGGCTCGGGTGTGACGGTGACGCACCAAGTGCCAGAGACGACGCCTTTGGTGCTGGAGTGCGCGGGTCACACCGCCATGTCCGCGCATGTGTTGCCGGCTTTGCGGCGTGGTACCGAGTGCGCCGTGTTGTCTATTGGGGCCTTGTCTGAGCCCGGCTTGCCCGAGCAACTGCAAGCTGCAGCCGAGCAGGGGGGAACACAGTTGCACCTGCTGGCAGGTGCCATAGGCGGTATTGATGCCCTGTCCGCTGCACGCCAAGCGGGGCTGGACAGCGTGACCTACATTGGTCGCAAGCCGCCTGCAGGCTGGCGCGGCTCGCCAGCCGAGGCGTTGTTCAACCTCGATGCATTGACCGAACCAACGGTGATTTTGGATGCCACAGCCCGCGAAGCGGCGCGCCTGTATCCCAAGAATGCCAATGTGGCCGCCACCCTGTCTTTGGCCGGTGTGGGGCTGGATAACACCCGCGTGCGCCTGATCGCCGACCCTGGTGTGACCGAGAACATCCACGAATTCGAGGCCAGGGGCGCTTTTGGCGAGATGCAATTGCGCTTGAGCGGTAAGCCCTTGCCTGATAACCCGAAAACTTCAGCGCTCACTGTCTTGTCAGCAGTGCGTTTTTTGCACAACCGCACGTCCTGCTTGACCACTTGACCCGGAGCCTCCTTGATGACTGAAAAAATCCAGACCTTGCTTGCGGGCCGCTGGCGTGACGCCTCAGGGCCTGCCTATGCCACCGAATACCCGCACGATGGCTCGGTTGTGGCCGAGCTGCATGCGGCGACGGTGGGCGATGTGGACGAGGCCGTTCAGACCGCCGAGCAAGCGCGATTGCAGCCCGCCTGGGCTCGCCTCATGCCCCACGAGCGCGCGGGCATGCTGCACCGTATCGCCAAAGGCATCCGTGATCAATCGGAAACTTTGGCGCAATTGCAGCGCTTGGACAACGGCAAGCCCATCAAGGAATGCCGCGCCTTGGTGGCCAGTGCTGCGGGGACGTTCCAGTACTTTGCCGCTGCAACTGAGACTTGGGAGGATGCAGTCACGCCTGCCCGTGGAGATTTTCTGACCATGAGCGTGCATGAGCCACTGGGCGTGGTCGGAGCCATCACGCCTTGGAATTCCCCCATCGCCAGCGAGGCACAAAAAATGGCTCCGGCGCTGGCAGCGGGTTGCGCCATCGTCATCAAACCGGCCGAAATCACGCCGCGCATGGCGATCGAGTTGGCGCGCATTGCGCAGCAAGCGGGTGTGCCGGAGGGCATCGTGAGTGTGCTGCCGGGCAAAGGTTCGGTGGTAGGGGATGCGCTGGTGCGCCACCCGCTGGTCAAGCGCATTGCATTTACCGGGGGAACGTCGGTCGGCATGGGCATTCAGCGCTTGGCGGCTGAAAAACTGATGCCCACCTCGTTGGAGTTGGGCGGCAAATCACCGACCATTGTGTGTGCCGATGCCAACCTCGACCATGCGGTTGCCGGTGTGGTTTACGGCATCTTCAGCTCCTCTGGCGAGTCCTGCATTGCAGGCTCGAGAGCCTTTGTGCATGCCTCGGTGTACGACGAGTTCAAGTCGCGTTTGCTGGCTGCGGTCAAGGGTTTGCGTGTGGCCGACCCTTCTCTGGAAAACACCCACATGGGGCCCTTGGTCAATCGGGGACACCGCGATTCAGTTGAGCGTTACGTGCAATTGGGCCGAGATGAAGGCGGCCGAATTTTATGTGGCGGTGCACGCCCTCAAGGCGGCTATTACGAGCAGGGCAGCTATTACCTGCCCACGGTGATGGAAGGCCTACCCAACACTGCGCGCATGTGCCGTGAGGAAATCTTTGGTCCGGTGCTGGCACTCTTGCCCTGGTCCGATGAGACGGACTTGATTGCACAATGCAATGACAACGATTACGGCTTGGCCTCGGGCATCTGGACCCGCGACTACAAGGCTGCTTGGCGCATTGGCCGGGCTTTGCAGACCGGGACCGTGTGGGTCAACACCTACAAACTGTTTTCGGTGAGCACCCCGTTTGGGGGTGTCAAGCTCAGCGGCACGGGCCGCGAAAAAGGGCGTCAGGGTATTTTGGAATACACCACGCAAAAGAGTTTCTACTGGGGCATGAACGATGCCCCTATGCCTTGGGCTTTGTCATGAAAAAATGGTTATCCAAAGTGGGCTGTTTGGCCATGTGCAGCATGGCATTTGTAGCCAGTGCGCAAGAACGTTTGACCATCGTGGCACCGTTTCCGCCTGGCGGGCCGGTCGATGTGCTGTCGCGCATTCTGGCCGAAGGTTTGCAAAAGAAAACCGGACTCACGGCGGTGGTCGAGAACTTGCCCGGCGCAGCGGGCAACCTGGGCATCGACAAGGTCAAACGCGCCCGGCCCGATGGCAAGACGCTGCTGGTGGTCCCCGCAGGCAACCTCACCATCAACCCGACTTTGATGCGTAATTTTCCGTTCGACATTGAGCGCGACTTTGTGCCCGTCACCATGCTGGCCAAGGCCCCCAATGTGCTGGTCGCCAGTGCGCACGCCAAGATGGGCAGCGTGCGCGAGTTGGTCGTGCAGGCCAAGGCGCGACCGGGCACCTTGTCTTATGCCTCGCCCGGCATCGGCAGCGGCCTTCATTTGGCGGGTGAATTGTTCAAGCAACAGACGGACACCGATTTGCTGCATGTGCCCTACAAAGGCACTGGCCCTGCGCTCAACGATGTGCTGGGTGGCACGGTGCCCTTGATGTTCAGCAACTTGCCTGCCGCACTGCCGCACATCAAAAGTGGCAAGCTGGTGGCCCTGGGCCTGACGGACACGGTACGCAGCCCGGTGGCGCATGACATTCCGACACTGGCCGAACAAGGCGTGAGCGCTGTGGTGGTCACCTCCTGGTATGGCCTGCTGGCCCCGGCGGGCACCCCTGTCGCTGTGGCGGAACAACTTGCCAAAGACGCGGCGGACATCTTGGCACAGCCCGCTGTGCGCGAACAATTGCGGTCGCAAGGTCTGAGTGATGCCACTCAAAAACCAGCTGAATTTGCAGCCCACATCAAAGCCGAAACCCAGACCTGGGCGCGCATCATCAAATCCCGTGGCATCGTGGCTGAATGAGGAACTGAAGCATGGACTTGGGCATTGCCGGAAAGAAAGCATTGGTGTGCGGTGCGAGCGCCGGGTTGGGTTATGCCTGTGCTCAGGCGCTGGTGCGAGAAGGGGTGGACGTGCTCATCGTGGCCCGGACCGAAGCGCCCCTGCTTTCTGCAACCGAGCGCTTGCGGGCTCAAGGGCCCGGCGCTGTGGCGAGCGTGGTCGCTGATGTGACGACAGAGTCGGGACGGGCGCGTATTTTTGCCACGCAGCACGAATTTGACATCGTGATCACCAATGCAGGCGGGCCGCCTCCTGGCGATTTCCGTGATTGGGACCGAGACATCTGGGTGCGCGCTCTGGAGGCCAATATGCTGGCTCCTATCGCGCTGATCCAGGCCACGGTGGACGGCATGATGGCCCGTGGTTTTGGGCGCATAGTCAACATCACCTCCAGCGCGGTCAAGTCACCGGTCGATGGTCTGGGCTTGTCCAATGGTGCTCGCAGTGGATTGACGGGCTTTGTTGCCGGACTGGCGCGTACCACTGTGGCGCAAGGCGTGACGATCAATAACCTCTTGCCGGGCACCTTTGACACTGCGCGTTTGGCGGGTAACTTCGTGGCTCAAGCCGCACGCCAAGGCATCACGGCAGAGCAGGCCATAGCGGCTCGACTGGCCAAGCACCCGGCACACCGCTTTGGTCGTCCCGATGAACTGGGCAACACTTGCGCCTTTTTGTGCAGTGTGCATGCCGGGTACATCAACGGTCAGAATATTTTGCTCGACGGTGGGTCCTTTCCTGGCGTCTTTTAATCAGCCATCCGCTAAGAACAGCTCTCGTTTTTAGGAAGCTTGAACATGACGTTTCGATTGGACATCGGCATCGTGGGAGCCGGCATTGGGGGCTTGACGGCTGCCATTGCTTTGCGTGCCCTGGGTCATACCGTCACGGTCTATGAGCAGGCTGCGCAATTCATGCGTGTGGGCGCGGACATCAATCTCACGCCCAATGCGGTGCGCGCTCTCGATGGTTTGGGCGCGGCGGTGACGCAAGGCATTCGCGCCAGCGGCGCACGGCCGACTTTTCGCATCAGCCGTGATTGGGATACGGGTCTTGAAACCTCGCGCCTGACCATGGGCGACACAGCTGAGCTGCGCTACGGCGCACCTCAGCTGACGATTCACCGCGCCGATGTGCTGGCGGTCATGGCCAATGCTGTCCCCGCCGAGTGCGTTGTGTTTTCCAAACGCCTGTGCGGTCTGAACCAAAGCGATGAGGGTGTGCAATTGGACTTTGAAGGTGGGCAGCAAGCCCTGCACGACGTGGTGCTCGGGGCCGATGGTATCCACTCCAAGATTCGCACGGCTTTGTTTGGCGAAGAGCAACCCCGGTTTACGGGAGTGGTGTCTTTTCGAGCCGTGGTGCCAACCGACAAGTTGCGGCAGCTGCCCGAGATCGAAGCGTTCACCAAATGGTGGGGTCCCACTCCTCAAAGCCAGATCGTGACTTTTCCGCTCAATCAGGGTCGGGATACCTTCATTTTTGCCACCACGGGGCAGGACTCATGGCAGGAAGAGTCTTGGACGAGGCCAGGCGATGTGAACGAGTTGCGCAGCTTTTACCGTGACTACCACCCGGATGCGCGCGCGCTGCTAGACGCTTGTGAAAGCGTGCTCAAAAGTGCTTTGTACGAGCGTGAACCCCTGCCGCAATGGTCGGTGGGCCGTGTGAGTCTGTTGGGTGATGCTTGTCACCCCATGTTGCCCTTCATGGCGCAAGGCGCAGGCATGGCCATCGAAGACGGTGTGGTGGTGGCGCGTTGCCTGGCACAGGCGCAGCAACTCGCCGATGTGGCTCCGGCCTTGCAGCGCTATGCAACTGCTCGCCAAGGGCGAACAGCCGAAATTCAGATCGGATCTCGTGACAACCAGTGGATGAAGACTCAGGGCAACGCAGATGGTGTTTACGGCTACGATGCTTGGGCTGTGCCTGTACCGGCCTGACGAGCGTGTGCCCAGGATGTGAGTGCCTGATCGCTCAGAGATCCAGCACCAAGCGATCGCTTTTGCAGCCCGACACGCAAACCATCATGACTTGGTTGCTGGCTTGTTCGGAAGCGCTCAGCACCATGTCCCGGTGATCGGGAGTACCTTCCAGGACGCGGGTTTCGCATGAGCCGCAAATGCCTTCTTCACAGCTGAAAGGCACATTGATTTGTAGTGCCAACATTTTTTTGTGCAGGGACGTGTCCGCTGCAACTTCAAAAGTTTTTTGGCTCTTGCGCAACACGACGGTGAATTGTTGACGCGCATCGTCTGCGGCCTTCACATCGACCGCCGAAAAGCGCTCGATGTGCGCGTTGGCATAGGCCAATTCGGCGCAAGCTTTTTCGAAGGCGTCGAGCATCATAGCCGGGCCGCAGGCGTAGTAATGGGTGTTGCCCTTGGGGCTGCGCTCTGCTAGCAAGGCTTTCAAATCAGGGGGGCTGCCAGCTTCGTTGTCGAAATGCCAATGCACCGGGCAAGCCAATGTCTTCAGTGTTTCAATGAATGCCGCAGCTGGGCGTGAGCGTGCAAGATAAACCACCTCGAAAGACCGCCCCAAAGCCTGCAAGCGCTGCGTCATGCACAAGATGGGCGTGATGCCAATGCCGCCAGCGATCAGCACGGCGTGATCGGCGTCCTCGTACAAAGGAAAGTTGTTGCGTGGAGCACTGATCGTCAGCGCCATACCCACACGGAGTTGCTCGTGCACTGCGCGTGAACCACCCCGACTGGCTTTGTCTTTGAGGATGCCCAACAGATAACGGTGGCGCTCACGGCAGTCGTTGGCCAATGAGTAACTGCGCACCAGGCCGCCGGGCAGATGCAAGTCGATGTGGGCGCCAGCCTCGAATGCAGGCAGGGTTTCGCCCGGCATGGGGCGCAAATCAACGCTGATGATGTCCTGGGCTTCGTACTTCAGGGTGTGCACCCATGCCTTCAAGGTGCTCATGTCAAGTGTTGGCTTTGTTCAGTTGTTCGGTGGCCAGTTTGCGCAGGTGGCGGCGCAAGCGAACGATGCCCATGTCGTGGGCATAAAGGTGCTCGCGCTTGTTGGCGTCGGGCTCCATGTTTTCCACAGCCACACGGTCTTGCTCCAGCACGTTCCAGTGGCGTTGCTCTAAGCGGTTTTTGTACAAGAACCGCCAGGTGTCACGTTGCCAGCCCTCGACCTTGCGGCAGCGCCAGTGGAACACGGCTGCCACGCGGTTGGTGATGGGGGTGTAGCTGCCTATGATGGAGAAGTTGCCGCCTGGGCCGCCGGTCTTGGGGTAAGGAATTTCTAGGCGCATCAGGTGGATGTCGGTGTCCATCCACTCCGTCCAGTCGAAGTTCACATCGCGTTGGTGCTTCTTTTCAAAGATGAAGCCATTGTCGAGGTCCCGGATTTGGAACTCAGCAGTCATGTCGCCCTCTGCCATGGTGTGTGACTGTTTGTGCAGGTAGGCCCCATGCATGGGGTCCATGATGTTGTCCAGCACATAGCGGTAGTCGCCCCCCCATTCGGTATAGCAAAGAAAGGACGACCATTCTGGCGAGGACAGCTGTTCTGGCAATCTAAGGGCCGGAGCCTTTTCCAGCGCAGGATTGCTGGCGTTGAACAAAAAGATGGCGCCGTTCGATTCGGCGGTGTGAAAACTGCGGGTGGGGCGTGAGCCTTCCAGTTTGCAGCCGGGGCTGCCGGGAACGCGCATCACGGTGCCGTCATGACGCACCTCTACACCGTGGTAGGGGCAGGCAATGCGGTCACCCAAGATGACGCCCAGTGACAAGGGCGCTCCCCGGTGCGGGCAGTGGTCTTCGAGTGCGCGGACCTGACCGGTGGCATCGCGCCACAGCGCAATTTTGTAGCCCAGGCGGCGCAGCGAAACCGGGTTGTCCTTGACGAAGCCGGAAGGACACACCGGAAACCACAGGTCTTTCAAACCGACCTCTAAGGCGGCATCGACAGGGTCGAGTTGAACGTTGATGACTTGGGTGTTCATGGTTTTTCCTTGTGCTTGAATCAGGCGGCGGCCAGACGGGCCATCTCTTGCTGATAGGTCTCAGGCGTCCAAGACTGGCCATTGGGGCCGGACGGTCCAGCGGTATTCAGGTACTGGACCAGACCGCCCAGGTCTTGGATGCCGGAGGCAAAGGCACGCTCGATCGAATCGCCCAACAAGCTTTCGTAGCTGGTGGGGACAGCCGAACGCGCTTGGTGGGTTTCGTTGTAAAGCGCAGCAGGGTGGTATGCCATGGCAGATTACTCCGTTTGAAGGGGGTGAATAGGTAATGATCAAGCCTTCGGCTTGTCGGTCATGAAGCGGCCACTGGGTGCTTCCGCATTTTTCTGTCGTCGTGTTTCCCCGTCGATGCCGCCCTTGATGGCCCATTCAGCGAACATGGTCGGGCCTGGCGTGAATTCACGGGCTTGCCAATTTTCGGTCAATTCGTCTTCGTCAGCGTAGTATTCGACCAGAGCGCCTGCAGGGCTGGCGAAGTACCAGAAGATGGCCGATGAGATGGGGTGCCGTCCGGGGCCCAGTTCGGTATCCCAGCCGCAGCGCGACATGTGCAAGCCCCCCCCAAAGACTTCGTGGTGATCGCGCACAGTGAACGCGACATGGTTAAGACCATTTCTTGCTTCGGGCAATTGCAACAGGAACAAGTCGTGATGGCCACCGCGTGGGGCGCAGCGCAAGAAATGGCCGCGACCTGGATATCGGTCCGAGATCACAAAGCCAAAGACATCTTGGTAAAACTGCGTGACCGCGTCCAGCGATTTGACAAAGAGCACCACATGACCGACCTCGATGGGGCGGGCACGTTCATAAGAGGGGCTGGCTTGGTCAACCCGAGAACGCTCGGACCAGGTGTTGACTTGCGCGCAATCGAGAGCAAGTGTTTTCTTGCGACTGATCTGCACACGAATGGCCAAGCCACTCGGGTCTGTGCATCCCACGCGATCGCCTTCCTGCACATAACCCAGCCATTGCTGCATGGCCTTGCCGTATTGCGCCATGTCGGCAGAGTTGGCTACGCCCCAAACTACCTCCCGCAGTGTGGGGTCTGCTTCCAACCCTGCAGGAAGTCCCGGAGTGTCGGAGTGGGCCACGATCACGCGGCAGCCATTGAGGGTTTCATACACCAGACGCATCGGCGATTCATCGACCAGCATCAAGCCCCAATCCAGAAAAAATTGGCGGCAGCGGCCCAAGTCTTGAGCCCCGAATGTGATTTCATCGATACCGAGAACGCTCATGGTGTTTCTTTAGTAAAACAATGTTTCCAGATTGAAACGAATCGTGGATTATTTGACGAATTAGGTCATTGGTCAATAGAAATCCGAGTAAGACTCCGGGGCATAAGGCGTTGCAGCGTAAAAGACCGCAATGCACTCGCCCAGCGCGTGAGATGCCGGATGCCAAAGGCATTGACTATCTGATTTAAAAAAGCAGACACAGGCTTCAATCAGGCGGCCTGACATTTGAAATCAGTGCGCGTTCGCCGATCAATTGCGCTGCATCACGCAGTGCACTCAGGCATTGCGCGACGATGCTGGGCTCGTCTGTGACCTTGGGTAACCAAGCACAGCTCAAAGAGGCCAACAGTTGACCACCCGCAAAAACAGGAACCGCGATGGCTCCAAAACGTTCGGGTGATTCGGAGCCCAATTCAGAGGGGTCGCGAGAACAATAGCCCTGAGCGCGACCCGTCGCGATGAGCCTTTGGATGGCATCTTCGCGCAGCACAGTTCGGTCCAATGACATGGCGGAGGTTCTTGCCAAAAGCGCCATCAATGATCGTCTTTCGTCATCGGGGCAGAACGCGAGGTAACACCGTCCGAGCGAAGAAACCAACATAGAAGGCCGAAAACCCAAGACCCGGTAATTGACCGCAAGACCATTGATCGGGCGGTGAGCGTCCAGGATGAGCATGCTGGTACCGTCCCGCACGGCCAGATCGGTGGGCCAAGGAATGCGCCGCTCCAGCGTGGTCCGCACGGGAGCGGCGAGTGCCGAAAGGCGGCTGCGCCAATGTGTATGAGGGCCTGAATCGCCGGGCGACGCTGCAGGCATGAAGCGTCGCTCCAATTCGTTTCGAACGACCCAACCCGATTCGATGAGCGTTTTGAGAATTCGCAACAGTGATGCCTTGGGAATGCCGGTTTGCAAATGCAACTCTGCCAAGGTCACAGCCGAGGATTGTTCAATGGCGTGCATGACCATCAAGCCGCGTCTGAGTGCATCGACTGATTTGACACTCTGGGTACCAGACATTGGGAAAAACCCTGTAAAAGTTTCACTGGGTGAAACTATGCCTGTCCGGCCAAGCTTATGCAACATAAAGTTGTGGAACTCAACAACGAGTTGACTAACTTGGAGAACCGAATGAACCGCAACCGTCGATTTTGGATGTTCGCATCTTTGGCTACCACATTGGCCGTGGCAAGCCCCATCAGCCAAGCCCAGGCTTTTCCTGAGCGTTCAATCACCATGATCGTGTCTTATCCGCCGGGTGGTGACACGGATGCGATGGCGCGTTTGTACGCAGAAAAACTCTCCACCCGCCTCAAGCAAAGCGTGGTCGTCGACAACAAACCTGGCGCTGGTGGCACGGTCGGTAACACCCTGGCACTGCGAGCCAAGGCAGACGGCTACACCTTGTTGTTCACCCCGAACCCATTCACCACGGCCCCTGGCTTGCTGCGCTTGAACCCCGCCACCAGTTACGACCCGGTCAATGGCTTTGAACCCGTGATCCAAACGGGTTGGCAGTCGGTGCTGGTCGTGGCGCATCCGGATACGGGCATCAAGACTGTCAAAGACCTGGTTGCACAGGCCAAGAGCGGCAAGCCGCTGAACTATGGCAGCCCAGGCGCAGGCTCACCCATGCACATTGCTGCCGAGTTGCTCAACCGTGCGGCGGGCATCAATGCCCAGCACATTCCTTATCGGGGCATCGGCCCCATGATTCCTGAGCTGCTGACCGGTCGCATTCAATTGGGTTACACCACTTATGGTCCGGTGGCGCAACACATCGCAGCAGGCAAACTCGTGGCCGTTGCCTTGACCGATCCTGAGCGCACACAGCTGATTCCGGGAGTTGCCACTGTCGCAGAGCAGGGTTATCCGAGCGTGAAGGAGGGTGCTTGGCACGGCATCATGGCCCCCAAGGGCACGCCAGCTGCTGTGATTGCGAGCTTGAACGCGCACATGAACGAGATTTTGAAAATGTCCGATGTGATTGAAAAGATGGCCGTCTTCGGCGCTCGCCCAGCCGGGGGGGCACCTGATCAACTCTACAAAGTCAACGCCGATGACTATGCGCGCCTGACCAAGACCATCTCCGATCTGAAAATCACAGCAGACTGATCGATCAGCGTTCACGCCCCTTCAGGAAAACCGCCATGAGTGAATCGACATTGGGTCGGGATACGCCGCAGGTCAATGCACGCGCCAAGGTGCTCGGGCGTGCCACCTACACGGGTGACATCAAGTTACCAGGCATGCTGTTTGGCAAGGTGCTGCGCAGCCCTTACCCCAGTGCGCGCATCGTCTCCATTGACACATCGGCAGCCTTGGCGTTGCCTGGTGTTAAGGCTGTCATCACAGGCGAGGATGCCCCGGCGGCGCGCTGGGGCATTGCCCACAAAGACCGTCATATCCTGGCCAAAGGGCGGGTTCGTTTTGCCGGTGAGGAGGTGGCAGCCGTTGCGGCGGTGAGCGAAAAAATTGCCCGTGATGCACTGGATTTGATTCGGGTAAAGTACGAAGAGGATGTGCCGATTTTGAGTCCGCAAGAGGCGCTGGACCCCGAGGCGCCGCCCTTGCACGACGGCGCCGACAACGTCTCGCACCAGATTCGATTTCATCGTGGCGATGTCGATGTGGCTTTGTCAGCAGCACATTGCGTGCATGAACAAACCTACACCACACATGCGCAATACCCGGGTTACATGGAGCCCATGGGCACGGTGGCATGGCTGGATGGGGAAGAGCGACTGCAGGTATGGACATCGACCCAATCGGTTTTTCTGGCCAGGGCCAGGTTGGCAGGCGCTTTGGAAATGCCAGTCTCCCGCATCCGGGTGATGGCCCCTGCCATCGGTGGGGGTTTTGGCGGCAAAATTGTGGAAGACGCCAACACCTTGGTGGCCGCCCTCTTGGCCCTGAAAGTCAGAGCGCCTGTTCGATTGGTGAACGACCGACTGGAAGATTTTTTGGCCGCTTGCAGCAGCTTGCCAGAGTGCATCACATTGCGATTGGGCATGGACCGCGAGGGCCGCATTGTTGCCAAGGATGTGCACATCGTTGCCGATTGCGGCGCATACAGCGGATTGTGTGCCGAGATCATGCATGTGAGTGCCATGCGAAGCGACAACATGCATCGTCTGGAGCATGTGCGTTGTGATGCCAAACTGGTCTATACCAACAACCCACCACACGGGGCGTTTCGTGGATTTGGGGGTACGCAAATGTTGTTTGCGATCAACAGCCACATCGACACCATGGCTCACATGCTTGGCTTGGACCCGGTGGCGGTCCACCGCCTGAATGCCATTGGTGTGGGCGAGACTTCGGTGCATGGTTGGAAAATCGGCAGCACTGGTTTGCTGCAGTGCCTTGCACAATGCACTCAAGCAGTGGGTTGGGACAGTTTGCGCAATCGCCCCAAATCTGGTTCACGTCATCGTGGCTTCGGTGTCGCGACTGCTATGCACGTCAGTGGCAACCGCACCATTGGCAATTGGGATGGTTCAACCATTTTCCTGAAAGTGAACGAAGACGGCCGCGTGGTGGTGCATTTCGCAGAGGGCGATATGGGACAAGGTGCCATGACCGTGCTGGCCCAGATCGTGGCCCACGAGTTGGACATCCCTATCTCGCATGTGCATGTCTCATCGCCAGACACCGACATATCGCCTTACGCTATTGGTTCGTTGGCTTCTCGTGTGACCATCGTCTCTGGCAACGCGGCCATTGTGGCTGCCAAGGCTGCTCGCGCGCAGTTGATGGAGGTCGCTGCATCAATGCTGGGGGTCGACGCGCAAGCCCTGGTCCTAGCTGGCGGTGGTGTACATGTCAAAGACAACCCCTTGCAACGCCGCACACTGGCCGAGTTGGCTCGACAACACATCTGGCGGCATGGTGGTGAGGGTTTACAGGTCAAAGGCACTTGGGATGCCCAGACGGTGATGTTTGACAAGGAAACCTTGATGGGAAACATCGCCCCGGCTTATTCATTTGCCGCGCAGGCGGTGGAGGTCGAAGTGGATACCGAGACAGGCCAGGTGCAGGTTTTGCAAAGTTTTGTCGCCGACGACTGTGGCAAGGCGCTCAACCCGATGGCTGTTCATGGACAAAGCAGCGGAGCAGCAGCGCAAGCTATTGGTTGGACCCTCTATGAGCAATTGCATTTGGAGGGCGGGCGCTTGGCCAACGCCGATTTTGCCGATTACACGATGCCAACCATCGACGCCTTGCCCGAAATGCGCAGCGGTATCGTTGAGTCATTGGACCCCAATGGTCCCTATGGTGCCAAAGGAGCCAGTGAAACGGCGATTTTGCCGGGTGCCCCCGCCATTGCCAACGCGGTTTTTGACGCTGTCGGTGTAAGGATCGTCGACCTGCCCATCACGCCCGAAAAAGTGCTGGCTGCACTCAAAGCCCAAGCTGCATCAGGAGTCAGTCATGCATGATTTGGATTATTCGGAGCCGCCCAGTTTGGCGGAGGCCAGCCGGATAGCGGCAGACCTGGGTGACAGCGCCCGCTTCATGGCTGGCGGGACAGCCTTGATGTTGGCCCTGCGTCAACGCATGCTCAGGCCCACGCATTTGGTGAGCCTGTCTCGGCTTGCGCCTTTGCGCGGCATCGAAGTCGATGCACAAGGGGCCTTGCGCTTGGGCGCTTTGATTTTGCACAACGAGGTGGCGGCGAGCCCCATCGTTCGCCTACACAGCGCCATGCTGTCTGACATGGCCGCCCGAGTGGCCAACCCGCAAGTGCGCAACCAAGGCACGCTGGGCGGCAATCTTTGCTATGCAGATCCATCCACTGACCCGCCGGGGTGCTTGCTTGCGCTGGATGCCCGGGTGGTTTTGGCCAGTCACAGAGGCGTGCGCGAATTGCCCATGGCAGAGTTTTTGGTGGACTATTTCACCACCGCCATCGAGCCGGACGAATTGCTGCAAACCATCGTGGTGCCAGCCTGGGTACCTGGCTCCATTGGGCGTTACGACCGGTTCTTGCGCACGGCAGCCGAACACCGTCCGATGGTCAACGTGGCGGCTGTGGCCAGACTTGAAGGTGGTGTGTGTGTGCAAGCGCGCATCGTGATCGGAGCGGCTGTGGCGGTGACCCAGCGCGTTGGTGCAGCCGAGGACTGCTTGCTGGGCCATGCACCCAGCTGGGAGCGTATCGAGGCGGCGGCCAATGCCGCCATGGTCAGCATCGCGCCATTGGATGATTTGCGCGGCAGCGCTGCATACCGACGCGAAATGGTCGGTGTGCAGGTTCGCCGGACCCTGGCCCAATTGTTTAACTTGACAAGGACTTGACTCGTGAGCCAGCACACCATCCATCTCCAGGTCAACAGCGAATCGGTTTCTGCCGATGTGCCGGCCGGCCGACTACTGGCTGATTTTTTGCGGGACGACTTACACCTTACGGGCACCAAGCGAGGTTGCGAAACCGGCACATGTGGCGCGTGTACCGTGCTGTTGGA
Source organism: uncultured Burkholderiales bacterium (assembly GCA_903953985.1). Lineage (GTDB taxonomy): Bacteria > Pseudomonadota > Gammaproteobacteria > Burkholderiales > Burkholderiaceae_C > Limnohabitans_A. The sequence continues at coordinate 77 of CAJBLW010000104.1, read as the reverse complement.
CGGTCAACCCGTCAAGTCCTGTTTGAGTTTGGCCGTAATGTCCGATGGACGGACGATTCAAACGGTCGAAGGTTTGG
>CAJBLW010000103.1 GCA_903953985.1 uncultured Burkholderiales bacterium | reverse complement strand
CTCCACCATCAACGCCGACGACTACCGCCCGGAAGGCCTGGAACGCGAATATGGTTTAGGCCGGGACGGCCTGTACCGCTTGTCAGATACGCAAGCGCAAGAAATTTTGCAGATGCGCCTGCAACGCCTGACCGGTCTGGAGCAAGACAAGATCGTGGCCGAATACAAAGAGGTCATGACTGAGATCGAAGATCTGCTGGACATCCTGGCCAAGCCCGAGCGCGTGTCCACGATCATCGGCGACGAGCTGGGCACTGTGCGCCAAGAGTTTGGCCAGACCAAAATCGGCGCTCGCCGCAGCGAAATCGAGCACAGCGCTCAAGACCTGTCCACCGAAGACCTGATCACGCCAACCGATATGGTGGTGACCTTGTCGCACAGCGGTTACATCAAGAGCCAGCCGCTCTCCGAATACCGCGCACAAAAGCGCGGCGGTCGGGGCAAGCAAGCAGCCGCCACCAAAGAAGACGACTGGATCGACCAGCTGTTCATCGCCAACACACACGACTATTTGCTGTGCTTCTCGAACCGGGGCCGCTTGTACTGGCTCAAGGTCTGGGAAGTGCCTGCCGGTTCACGCGGCTCACGCGGTCGCCCCATCGTCAACATGTTCCCGCTGCAAGAAGGCGAAAAGATCAACGTGGTGCTGGCACTGACCGGCGCAGCGCGCACCTTCCCGGACAACCAGTATGTGTTCATGGCCACGTCCATGGGCACCGTGAAGAAGACATCGCTCGACGAATTCAGCAACCCCCGCAAGGGCGGCATCATCGCCGTGAACTTGGACGAAGGCGACTTCTTGATCGGTGCCGCTTTAACCGACGGCAAACACGATGTGATGCTGTTCAGCGACGGTGGCAAAGCTGTGCGCTTTGACGAAAACGATGTGCGTCCCTTGGGCCGCAGCGCACGCGGCGTGCGCGGCATGATGATTGAGGACCACCAAAGCGTGATCGCCATGTTGGTGGCGGGCGACGAAACACAAAGCGTGCTCACCGCCACAGAAAACGGTTATGGCAAACGCACCTCGATCACCGAGTACACCCGCCACGGCCGGGGCACCAAAGGCATGATCGCCATCCAGCAATCCGAGCGCAATGGCAAAGTGGTGGCCGCCACCTTGGTCCATGCCGACGACGAGATCATGCTGATCACCGACACCGGTGTGTTGGTACGCACCCGTGTGGCAGAAATCCGCGAACTCGGCCGCGCCACTCAGGGCGTGACCTTGATTGGCCTGGACGAAGGCGCCAAGCTCTCAGGTCTGCAACGCATTGTCGAAAACGATGCCATTGTGGCCGACGGCGAAGTGGGGGATGGTGAAGTAGGAGGTGCCGATGCCACGCCAGATGACAGCGCACCGGCAGCGCAATAAGTAATGGGGCGCGCATTCAACTTTTCGGCCGGCCCGGCCGTCATGCCCGAAGCCGTGTTGCAACAAGCCGCATCCGAGATGCTGGATTGGCACGATTCACAAGGCCGTTCCTCTGGGATGAGCGTGATGGAAATGAGCCATCGCGGTAAGGAGTTCATCAGCATTTACGAGCAAGCCGAAACCGACTTGCGCGAGTTGTTGGCGGTGCCCACCCACTTCAAGATTCTGTTCATGCAAGGCGGCGGCTTGGCCGAAAACGCCATCGTGCCGCTGAACCTGTCGCAAGGCGGGGCCATGGACTTTGTGCTCACGGGCAGCTGGAGCCAAAAGTCGCTCCAGGAAGCGGGTAAATACGGCACGGCGCGTGTGGCCGCATCGGGTCAGGCGGAAGGTTTTACCACTCTGCCTTCCCCTGCCACTTGGCAGGTAGGCGCAGACAGCCGCTATGTGCACATTTGTAGCAATGAAACCATCCACGGCGTGGAGTTTCACGAATTGCCCGACCTCAAAGCACTTGGCTGCGATGCTCCACTGGTGGTGGATTTTTCTTCTCATGTAGCCTCGCGCCCGGTGGAATGGTCTCGTGTAGGCCTGGCCTTTGGTGGTGCACAAAAAAATTTGGGCCCCGCAGGACTGACCTTGGTCATCGTGCGCGAAGACCTGATTGGCCACGCTCTGCCGCAGTGCCCCAGCGCCTTTGATTACAAATTGGTGGCCGACAACCAGTCGATGTACAACACCCCGCCAACCTACAGCATTTACATCGCCGGACTGGTGTTCCAGTGGCTCAAGAAAAACGGCGGGATTGCCGGCATGGAGCAGCGCAACATCGCCAAAGCGCAGCTGCTGTATGACTTTCTGGACAACTCCAGCTTGTTTGAAAACCGTGTGGCCAAGGACTGCCGCTCACGCATGAACGTGCCCTTTTTCTTGCGCGACGAGTCGCGCAACGATGCCTTCTTGGTGGGTGCCAAAGCGGCCAACTTACTGCAACTCAAGGGCCACAAATCGGTGGGCGGCATGCGCGCCAGCATCTACAACGCCATGCCCCTCGAAGGTGTGCAGGCGCTGGTAGCCTACATGCGTGAATTTTAAAAAACAAAGGCCTGAAGCCCCATAAAACAGGCCGCCAGAAAGACCAAGAGACATGACCCAACAACCCATTCAGTCGGATGCGCTAGGCGCTTTGCGCGTACAAATCGACGCGCTGGACAAACAGCTGCTGAGCCTGCTCAACCAACGCGCCCATGTGGCCGAAAAAGTGGGGGAGATCAAACGCGCCGAAGGCTCCCCTTTCTTCCGCCCCGACCGCGTGGCGCAAGTCATCGACAAGATCACCCAAGCCAACCCCGGCCCCCTGAAAAACGAGCATATCGCTTCCATTTGGCGAGAAATCATGTCGGCTTGCCTAGCGCTCGAAGCACCCCAACGGGTCGCTGTGCTTGGGCCCCAGGGCACGTTTTGCGAACAAGCGGCCATCGAATTTTTTGGCAGTGCGGCCAACCTGATTTACTGCGCCAACTTTGACGAAGTCTTCCACGCCACCGCTGCGGGTACCGCCCAGTACGGCGTGGTGGGCATGGAAAACTCCACCGAAGGTGTGGTGGCCCGCTCGCTCGATTTGTTCTTACGCTCGCCCGTGCATGTGGTGGGCGAAGTCAGCCTGCAGGTGCGCTTCAATTTGCTGCGCCAACTCAATTCCGACGCGGGCATCGAGGTGGTGATGGCCCACCCCCAGGCGCTGGCCCAGTGCCAGGGCTGGTTGTCCAAACACCTGCCGCATGTCGAGCGCCGCGCCGTGTCGAGCAATGCCGAAGGCGCACGCCTGGCAGCCACCAACCCGACTTGGGCCGCCTTGGCCAGCGAACGAGCAGCCAGCCAGTTTGGCCTGCACATCGTGCACCACGCCATCCAGGACGAAGCTTTCAACCGCACCCGCTTTGCCGTGATCGCTTTGCCGCAAACCTTGGCCACACCACCCGCCTCGGGCAAAGACTGCACCAGCCTGGTGGTATCGGTCCCCAACCGCCCTGGGGCCGTGCATGATCTGCTGGTGCCTCTCAAAAACAACGGCGTGTCCATGACCCGCTTTGAGTCGCGGCCCGCCAAATCAGGCCAGTGGGAGTATTACTTCTATATCGACCTGCAAGGGCACATCAGCGAGCCCCATGTGGCCGCCGCATTGCAAGAGTTGCAAGGCCTGTGCGCGTTCTACAAGGTGCTGGGGTCTTACCCCGTTCCCGAGTGAGCGCGCGGTGAAGTTCCAACGCCTGGCCCTGATTGGCTGCGGCCTGATGGGCGGCTCGTTTGCGCTCGCGCTGCGCCAAGCGGGCCTGGTGCAGCACATCGCGGGTTTCAGCGCCTCAGAAAAAACACGTCAACGCGCACTCGAACTGAAGGTCATCGACCAAGCCTGCCCAAGCGTGGCCGGAGCGGTGCACGGTGCTGACTTGGTCTTGCTGGCCGTGCCCGTGGGCGCGATGCACAGCAGCTTTGCTGCGCTGCAGGGCAGCCTCTTACCAAACGCGTTGCTGATGGACGTGGGCTCCACCAAATGCGACGTGATCGCGGCAGCCCGTGCCGCACTGGGCGACCGCCTCAATTGCTTTGTTCCTGCCCACCCGATTGCAGGCAAAGAAGTCGCTGGCATCGAGCACGCTGAGGGCACGCTCTACCAAGACAGACGCACCATCCTCACGCCTCTGCCGCAAAACAGCATCCGCCAAATCAAAATGGCGAGCGAAATCTGGACCGCCATCGGCAGCCATGTGAACCACATGACGCCCGAAGCGCATGACGCTACTTTTGCGGCTGTCAGCCACTTGCCACACCTGTTGGCCTTTGCGGCCGTGAATGCTCTCACTGCGCAGCCGCAAGGCGCTGCGTTTTTGGAGATGGCTGGCCCTGGCTTTCGGGATTTTTCCCGTATCGCCGCCTCAGATGCATTGGTGTGGCGCGACATCTTGAGCGCCAACCATGCGGAAGTCCTCTCGCAAATAGCGCTCTTTCGCACCGCACTCGACCAATTTGAAAACGCTCTGAAGCAGGGCGACATCCCCGCGCTGCAACTGCTGATTCAACAAGCCAGCGATGTGCGCTCGGCTTGGACGCTGCAAGCGGGCAATGCTTGCAGCAAAGCCTCTGAAGACTGACCCATGTTCTCCACCGCCTTTCTTGACCTTCCCGCGCTGCAAGGCGCGTCCGGCACCGTCACCCTGCCCGGCTCCAAAAGTATTTCTAACCGCGTGCTGCTGCTCTCGGCACTGTGCCAAGGCACCACCGTGGTCCACGACTTACTGGACTCGGACGACACCCGCGTGATGCTGGCCGCGCTGCGCCAATTGGGCTGCGGCGTCGAGGTGCAAGGCACCACGGTGACCATCACCGGCCTCGGTGGCCGCACCTGGCCGACTGAGGCCATTGAATTTTTCATGGGCAACGCGGGCACGGCCATGCGCCCGCTCACGGCAGCGCTGGCGGTGCAAGGCGGCGACTTCACGCTCAAAGGCGTGCCCCGAATGCACGAGCGCCCCATCGGAGACTTGGT
>CAJBLW010000102.1 GCA_903953985.1 uncultured Burkholderiales bacterium | reverse complement strand
GTTTTGGGGCTGAGCAAGTCCAGCGACAGATCTTGCGTGCCAATCGGCACCAAGCCTAAGCTGGCAAAGCCTTGGTTGGCGTCGATGTTGATGGTGCTGGTGACGATTTGTGGCACTTTGGCCAACGCCAGATCACCGCGCAGTTGGGTCGGACCCTTGAATTCAGGGGTGATGTAATGGATGCGCGCTTGCGCTGTACCGCTGTTGAGTGGGTTGTCGATGACCCGAAATTGTCCAGCCGCCGCCACCCGGTTGGCGTCCTGGATCAGCAGCTGCATCCCAGCCGCTTGGCCCGTTTTTTCGGCGGCAAATCCAAACAAGTCACCGCCAAGCAAGCCTTCTGCATCCACCCCGTCTCGGTGGACCAAGTTGACTTCCTTGACCAGTGCGCTGGACAAGGAGTCCAGCGCGTCAGCTGCTGGGCTGAGCACTTGGTCGCGAAAGCTGATGACCCCACCAATTTTGCCGCTGGTAAGGCCGGGCATGGGCTCGGGAGAACCGTAGGCGTCGAGCACGAACTCGAGCGAACCCGGATTGATTTGGGAGCTGTTAACGGTGATGGCGCGAGAAATGTTTTTATTGACCAAGATGCCTTGGTCCAAGGTGTCACCCACACTCACCACGACGGCGCCATTGACCTCAAACTTGGTTTTGACGGCGACCAAACTGGACAACTCGCGCAGCAACAGGTCGCGTTGATCGAGCAGCTCGGAAGGTTGGCTGGCTGCGGTGCTGTGCTTGGTCAGTTGTTTGTTCATCAAAGCCAATTGGCCAGACAAGGCATTGATTTGGCCCACATCGGTTTCGACCGCTTGTCGGGTTTCATTGTCGAGCAGTTCAAATTGACCGGCCAATTGCCGAAAGCGCGCCGCCAAACCGTCTGCATCGCGCACAAATATGCTGCGCGAGACGACGGAAGCCGGGTCGCTGGCCAAATCCCTGGAGGATTCGAAAAACCGGTTCATCGCCGTGGTCAGGCCAATGCTTTCATCGCCCATCACGTCGATCAGGCGGTTGACGTAAGACAGCAGGGGTTTTTGGCTTTGCAGGTCGCTGTTGCTGTTGCGCAGGTTCGACTCCACAAAGGCGTCGTATTGGCGCTGGACTGAATCAAAGCGTGTGCCGGTGCCCAGATAACTGTTGCCGATCTGACGCGGCTGGTTGGCCGCCAGCGAAACGTCCTGGCGGGTGTAGCCGTCGGTGTTGACGTTGGCGATGTTGTTCGACACCGTGGCCAGGGCCCGCTGGTAAGCGGTGACGCCCGAGCTGCCGATGCTGAGCAAGTCACTCATGGTTTATCTCCAAGCTTGAAGCCGCTGGTGCGTTCCAGGCGATAGGCCTCGGCAGCCGCTGGCTTGATGAGCAGGGGTTCGCGGGCAGGATTCAAGGGCAGGGCGGGTGCGCTCAGGCTGATCGGCTGGCGCTGGCGCAGCGCGTCTTGCGTGCTCATGGCCTGGGCCTGGTTCATTTGGCGTTCCATCATGTCGGCCAAACCCATGCCGCCACGCTTGGCCATGCTGAGTGACACTTCCTTGTCCATCAGGTCTTGGTACATCTCCATGTTGCCGCCCTCAACGAGGTCGCTTTTCTCAATCGAGTCACGCATGGTCTTCATCATTTGCTGGATGAAGTAAGCCTCGAACTGTTCGGCGGTTTTGCGCACCGCCTTGCTGGGGTCGCGTGCGGCATCACTCTTCAACTGCGCCAGGGCGTTGAAGTCCAGATAAGAACCGGAAGAGCTGATGTCGTTCATGGTGTGTGGGGTGCCGCTGGTCGCTGTTGGTCTCAGGCCGCTCAGATGATGATGAGTTCGGCGCGCAAGCTGCCGGTGCTTTTGAGGGCTTCAAGAATGGCGATCAGGGCCGAGGGCGTGGCCCCGACTTGATTGACCGCGTCGACCACTTGGCGCAAGTCCACGCCGGGCTGGAACAGGAACATCGGGTTCTTGGGCTCGGTCACGGCAATTTCGGCGTTTTGCACCGGGGTCGTCTGGCCCTGGGTCAGGGGGTTGGGTTGAGAGACTTCGTTGGTCGCGGCAATGGCCACTGAGATGGTGCCGTGCGCCACGGCCGCAGCCGTCACGCGCACATTGCGGCTGATGACCACCGTGCCGGTACGCGAGTTGATCACCACACGGGCGGGCGGCTCGCCGGGCACCACGTCCAGGTTTTCCACCAGGCTCATGAAGGCCACGCGTTGCGACATGTCGGCGGGCGCGCGGATGGCCAGCGACATGCCATCGAGGGCGCGGGCTGTGCCTTCGCCAAAACTTTTGTTGACGGCGTTGACGATGGCCGTGGTGGTGGTGAAGTCCGACTCGCGCACATTCATGACCACATGGTCCGAGCTTTCAAATGGGGTTTCGACCATGCGCTCGACCGTGGCACCGTTGGGCACGCGTGACGAGGTGGGTACACCAATGCTGACCTTGGAGCCGGCTGCGCTGGCGTCAATGCCGGTGGCGTTCAGGGCCCCCTGGGCGAGGCCATAGACCTCGCCGTCCACGCCGCGCAGGCTGGTCAGCAGCAAGTTGCCACCGCGCAGGTTGGAGGCCTTGCCGATGGCCGAGACGTTGATGTCGATTTTTTGACCCGGTTTGGCAAACGGGGGCAGCTCGGCGGTCACCATCACGGCGGCCACGTTCTTGATGTCGATTTTGCCGGCGCTGGTGCTTTGCTCGAAATCCGACAGCGGTCCGTCCAGGCTCACGCCCATGCGGCTGAGCATGGACTTCATGCTTTGCGCAGTGAAGGACACATCCGAGCCATCCCCTGTGCCTTGCAAACCCACCACCAGGCCGTACCCAATGAGTTGGTTGGTGCGGCTCGCGGCCACGCTGGCCAAGTCCTTGATGCGGTCAGCCCAGGCGTTGCCCGAAGTGGCCAGCAGCAAAATGAGGGAAATGAGGGCGGATTTCATAAGGGGTCTCTTGGGGTGTCAATGGTTCAGAAAGGCCAAACTTTGAGCAAGGCCTTGGTGCCCCAACCCGTCTTGGCCACCGCAGCCATGTCACCCGTTCCACGGTAGGAAATCTGGGCATTGGCCAGGCGGCGTGACTGCACCATGTTGTTGGGTGACACATCGTCGGGGCGGATGATGCCGCTGACTTGGATGATCTCGGCACCTTCGGTCAGGGCCAGTTGTTTTTCGCCGCGCACCATCAGGTTGCCGTTGGACAACACCTCGACCACAGTGACCGACACCGCGCCGCTCAGGCTGGCGCTTTGGCCTGCTGTGCCCACGCCGTCGCTTTTGATGGTCGATTTATTCAGATTGACGCCATTCAGGGCGCCATCGAACTTATTGCCCAAAAGTTTGTCGGGTAATCGCATGATTTTGGACACCAGACCACTGGGGACGACATTGTTTTCGGCATCGCGCGAGACGCTGCCTTTTTGCTCGCGACCGGCTCGGGTTGATTCGTCCAGCATGACGGTGATCAGGTCGCCGACGCGGTAGTTACGGCTGCGGCCAAAAAAGTTGTCGCTGTGCCGACCGTTGTAGATAGCACCTGTGGCCATGCGCGGCTTTTCGACGGCCACGGGAATGACGGGCGCAAATTCGGGGGTATGCGCCAAAGGCTCGGGTGCGGTAGCGCAACCGCTCAGGCCCAGGGCCAGGGCCAGCAAGCCAATGGTTGAAACACGTGTGATGAAGTGGGTATGGGCTCTCATGGCGGGCTTACATGTTGTTGTTCAGGAAGCGCAGCATGCCGTCCACTGCAGAGATGGCTTTGGAGTTGATTTCGTAGGCGCGTTGGGTCTCGATCATGTTGACCATTTCTTCCACCACATTCACGTTGGACGCCTCCAGCGCCCCTTGCATCAGCTGGCCTGCGCCGGCCTGGCCAGGCTGTGAGACCACGGGCGCACCACTGGCGGTTGTTTCCTTGAGCAAGTTCTGGCCAATGGCTTGCAGTCCCGCAGTGTTGGAAAAGCGGGCAATTTGAATCTGACCCAGCACCTGGGCACCGCCGCCTGCCGCGGTCTCCACCGACACCGTGCCGTCCTGGCCGATTGAGATGCTGGCCACGTTGGGGGGGATGGTGATGGCCGGTTGCAAAGGTGCGCCGTTGGCGGTGACCAGCTGTCCAGTGGGCGAGAGCTTGAAGCTGCCGTCGCGGGAATAAGCAATCGTGCCGTCAGACTGGGCGATCTGGAAAAAGCCATCGCCTTGCACCGCCAAGTCCAGCGCGTTCTTGGTGGTGACCAAACTGCCTTGGGTGTGGGTTTTTTCGGTGGCCACGACGCGCACGCCGGTGCCCAGCATCAAGCCCGTGGGGGCTTGCGCGTCGGCGCCCACTTGGCCTCCAGGCTGGCGCAGGTTTTGGTAGAGCATGTCCTCGAAGCTGGCGCGG
>CAJBLW010000101.1 GCA_903953985.1 uncultured Burkholderiales bacterium | reverse complement strand
GAAAATGAACCCCCGCGCCAAGATCGCCGAAGCCAAGAATGGTGTGGCCGACATCAACGATTTGCTGGACATCCGTGGCTTTGACCTCACCGCTATTCTGGAGATCGAGCCTGACTTCCTGACCGATGTCGATCATGAGCATGACGACGATGTGAGTTCATTTGTTTTTCGAGAAACCCGACCGCTTGACATGGACCGGATCGAGGATTTCCTGGGCAGCATCGTGCAGGTCTACGGAACCCAACTGATGCGCTACAAGGGTGTACTGAACATCTTAGGTATCAACAAACGTGTGGTGCTCCAAGGGGTGCACATGCTCATGGGCAGCGACTACGGCAGCGCGTGGAAACCTGGTGAAACGCGGGAAAGCAAATTGGTGTTCATTGGTCGAGACATGCCCAAGGAAATTTTGCTCAAGGGTTTGGCGCAGTGTGTGGCAGGCGAGGTTCAGTCAGTATGAGCGATCAGACGTCTGCCCCACAGGTCGATGCGTTTTTGGCGCAAGCGCAGTTTTTTCACCCCTCGGTGTCTCGATGGCTTGAACGCAAAGACGTCACCATCGCATGCGGACGGTATTGGACCCAGTGTCAGCAGCCGTTCCGGACATCGCACGCGTGATCAATCGCTTGTCACATCGCGCCTGTCAGTCAAACGGTGGATCCATGCCCTTGCCCGCCCGCTTACACAACCCTGATACAACCCTGATGTGGCTGTTCAACATGACAAACCATCTACAAACCACTGTCGAAAAAGTCGATGAATCTGTAGGAATCCGCTCGAACGTCAGCTTCGATGACGGATGCCTTGAAGATCTGCACGTTCAAACAGCGTCGCAGGAGGTTCGGCTCGGTGCCGAGCCTGCAGTATTAAAATCCATCGCTGTAACGGGCGTTGCACTCGCTGTCTGGCAGCGTGGGGTCCGCAATGATTGGCAAGCGTGGTTAACGCAGCTGCCAAGCCAAACACTGCCGTGTTGCCGCCTTCAAGTTTCCTTGGATGAAGCAATCCCTGCGCTGCAAGCTGCCTTTGATGCCAGTGGCATGCCCCTAGGCCAGCCAAGAAACGATTTCGTAGAAGACATTGCAAAACTGATCGAAATTTTTTTAACGCAAGCAGCTTGCGACAAGGTGCAACTGCGTCTGGACGTCATCACGGACAATGCGTGCAAAAAATGGCACCGTGATTGCACACCGCTGCGCATGGTATGTACTTATCGTGGCCCAGGCACCATGTGGGTGCCCTCAGATCGTAGCAGGCAGACTTTAGAAAAGTCAGAGGATGAAGTGCCATGGGAATCGACCATGAAGACCGGTGATGTGGCGTTCTTTAAAGGGTGCGGCTGGCCGGGGCAGGCGCTTGAAGGCGGTGTTGTGCATCGCTCGCCAAGCATCACCGGCCAAGGGATTGCCCGTCTGGTGCTCGTTCTTGATGCTACCAGGGAATCGATGACCAGGAGCACATCATGAGTACAGAAATACTGATCTGCGTTCTGTGTCGCCCAGCTGACTTGCCACGAGAACATCCTCGGCCTGGACGCGCACTGCTGGAGGCGGTAGAAAACATGGCTTTACGTGATGGGCTGAGTTTTCCGATACGTGCTGTGGAATGTATGAGTGGTTGCAACAGGCACTGTACGGTTTCCCTCCAGGCGCATGAAAAATTCACCTACATGTTTGGGGATCTTGCCGCTGATGAAACAAGCGCTGAACAGATTTTGGTGTGTGCTCAGTTGCACCAAAACAGCGCTGATGGCTTGCTCAGCCGCAACCTTCGACCCGAGCGTCTTCGACAAGGAATTCTTGCCCGTATTCCATCGATTTCATTGAAACTAATCGGGTGACATCACCCTTGAAACCTTACTCATGAACCAATCGACTAAGCCCAGCTTCCTTCCTGACATTTCATTATCAGAAAGCGCACCCCGCCACAGTGCACTCACCTGGGTTGGCATGCAGGGTATTGACTTGCTTCTGACCGTTGATGAGCCTGGGTGTAGCCGCGAGTTGCATGCTTGTGCCGATGTGCAGGTCAACCTTCCAGCGCCGCACATCAAAGGCATTCACATGTCACGGCTGTACCGATTGCTCGACGCGATGGGGAATGGACAGGGTTTGACTGCAGCTGGAATTCACCAAGTTTTGAAAGCCATGATGGAGAGTCACGCGGATTGTCAAAGCGAAAATGCCAGGCTCCAACTGAATTTCAACTTGCTACTGCGTCGCCCAGCATTGGTCACTGAAGGCCTCGCGGGATGGAAGTCTTATCCGATCACCATCCGGGCCTCACTGATGAGTGGTCAATTTCATTGCCGCATGCAAGTCAAAGTGGGTTACTCGTCGACATGTCCATGTTCTGCAGCATTAGCCAGGCAATTGATAGAACAAGCATTCCTGGCTGAATTTGCAAAGCAACCTTCGCTGAACCAGCATCAGGTGGCTGAGTGGATTCGACACAATGCCAGTGCAGCAACGCCACACAGTCAACGCAGTCAAGCGCATGTCACGGTCGATGTCAACGAAGCTTCAAGCAGTTTAGGAATGCTGGCACTGATCGAGTGCATTGAGCAAGCGCTGGGAACCCCAGTACAGACCGCAGTCAAGCGAGCGGATGAGCAGGCATTCGCAGCCTTGAACGGACAGAACCTGATGTTTGTTGAAGATGCTGCACGCCGTATCAAAGCCTCTCTTCAAGGATATGAGCACCCCGAGATTTTTGTGCGCCATTTGGAGAGTTTGCATCCCCATGATGCCGTGGCATGGTCAATCCCTGAAATTGGATTGGGTTCCATATGAGTAACTCCATAACAGCCGAAACATCCGGATCAGCAGGCCTGCTCTTTGCGTCCAGAATCTCGGTCGAGCAGGTCGAAGAAGGATTCGAACTGGCACCCAAATTCGATCGCGATGGACTGATTGCCTGCGTGACCACAGATGCCACGACAAGGGGGGTTCTGATGCTGGGCTATATGAACCGTGAAGCACTGGAACTCACCCTGCTGACAGGCGAAGCGCACTACTGGAGCCGCAGCCGCCAGGTGCTGTGGCGCAAAGGCAGTTCCAGCGGGCTGGTGCAGCGCGTGGTCGAAATGCGCATTGACGACGATCAGGATGCGGTGTGGCTATGTGTGTCACTCTCAAGCGGAATACGCAGCGAACCTGCCAGTTGCCACGTTGGCTATCGCAGTTGTTTTTACCGTACCG
>CAJBLW010000100.1 GCA_903953985.1 uncultured Burkholderiales bacterium | reverse complement strand
GAGCGCGCGTTGGGCCACGAGAAACAAAAACGCGGGTGAAACGCGCGCCCACACATGCCGTAGTTGCCCGCACCAAACGACGCGCCGCAGTGCAGCGTGATGTGTGGCACCTGTGAGTTGCTCAGCGCTTGGATCATCTTGGCGCCGTGCTTGATCATGCCGGCCTCTTCGGAGGCGCGGCCCACGATGAAGCCGGTGGTGTTTTGCAAAAACACGATGGGTGTGCCCGACTGGTTGCACAGGTGGATGAACTGCGCCGCCTTGGTCGCGCCCGCCGGGTCGATGGGGCCGTTGTTGGTGATGAAGGCCACCGCATAGCCGTCGATGCGGGCATGGCCGCAGACGGTGGCGCTGCCGTAGTCTGGCTTGAAGTCCAGCCAGGCCGAATTGTCCACCAGTCGGGCAATGACTTCGCGCATGTCGATGGGCTGACGCTGCGCCAGCACCATCACGCCCGCGAGATCGTCGGGAGAGAGGCGGGGTGGGCGCGGCGCTTGGGTGGGCGGGGGCACCACGGCCCGGGGCCAGTCGATGGCGGCCAGCACCTCACGGGCCAGGGCAATCGCGTGCGCGTCGTCTTGCGCCACGTACTCGGCCAGGCCGCTGACGGTGGCGTGCATGTCGGTGCCGCCCAGCGCCTCGTCGGTGGCGATCTCGCCCGTGGCGGCTTTGAGCAAAGGCGGCCCCGCCAAAAAGGCTTTGGCCTGACCGCGCACCATGATCACGTAATCCGACAGGCCGGGCATGTAGGCCCCGCCTGCGGTGGACGAGCCGTGCACCACCGTGAGCACCGGCAGGCCGGCCGCTGACAGGCGCGCCAGGTTGTAGAACATGCCGCCGCCGCGGATGAATTTCTCAACCCGGTATTTGCGCAAGTTAGAGCCCGCCGACTCGACCAGGTGCACAAAGGGCAGCTTGTTTTGCAGTGCGATCTCCTGGCAGCGCATCAGCTTTTGGTTGCCCGCTTCGGTGAGGGCCCCAGCATCGATGCCCGAGTCGGTCACCACCACCATGCAGCGCACGCCGCTGACCTGGCCAATGCCCGCCAGCTGCGAACCACCGGGCACGCAACGCGACAGGTCGGGGTCGTCCATGCCGTAACCGGCCAGCGTGGCCAAAGGCAAAAACGGCGCGCCAGGGTCGAGCAGCTGCGCCAGGCGCTCACGCGGCAGCAAAGCGCCACGTTTGGCAAAACGCTCGGCCGATTTGGCCGAGGCATCACTGGCGCGCTGCTCCAGCGCATGCCAGGTGTCGATCAGTTCGAGCATGCCTTGTCGTTGCGCGGCAAAGGCGTCCGACGTGGGGTCAATGCGGGTTTGAAAAGTTGTCATGTCGTTTGGAAAAAGTGTCAGCACCCCATGTGGGCAAAGCATGGCCTATTGCAACGCAGCAGCTGGCCAGAAGCCAGCGTGTCAGGGCAGGCTGTGCATAATGTGCACATGGTGCTTTCCCTGATGTGTGACCCATGAACAACCTTGCCAAAACTGCGCCCCGGCCTGGCGCACAGAGCATTGAGCGGGCCATGAGCCTGGTCAACCTCGTGGCCCGCCACCACGATCAGGGCATCAGCCTGCAGGCCTTGGTGCAAGTCAGCGGCCTGGACCGCACCACCGCTTGGCGCATGCTGGGTAGCCTGCAGCACGCGGGCCTGGTCGAGCGCGATGCACAAAGCGGCTTCTATACCCTGGGCGTGCAGGCCACGGCCTGGGGGGCCGCGAGTCTGGGGCAGGCGGCGTTGATCCGCCAATGCCAGCCGGCCATGAAGACCCTGGCGCGCCTGAGTGGCGACAACGTTTTTTTGGTGCTGCGGCTAGGCGACTACAGCCATTGCCTGCATTTGGAGCAGGGTGAGCATGCGGTGCCTGCATTTCGCCAGACCGTGGGCGAGACGCGTTTGCTGGGTCTTGGCGTGGCCAGCATCGCCATGCTGGCGGTACTGGACGAGCCCACAGTCCAATTGCACCTTGCGCAGCACCGCGAAACTTATGAGCTGGAAGGCGTCACGCGCGCGCAACTCATGCGCTGGGTGCAAAGCACACGCCAGCGCGGCTTTGCCTACCGAAACACGGCGGGCATCGCCGCGCTGGGATTGCATTGGCAGTTGGGTGGCGTCGCAGTGGCGGCGCTGTCAATTGGTGCTTCTCGCGTGCGCCTGCCACTGAGCCGAGCGGCAGAGCTGGCGGGGCTGATGCGTCTTCACTGGCCCACGTTAAAGGGCAGTGTCTGAGTGAGTCGTTGGCACCTTTTGCCAGCGGTTTTGTGCTTTTCAGCCATTTGAGTCGCCCGCTGTCGCCCTTAACCTGTATTTACACACAAGGAGACAGTATGAGCACACCCCTATTCCCGGTTGACCGCAGGCAGGCATTGGTGGCTTTGTCGGCCATGGCGGTGGGTGGTTCGGCCCTGGCCCAGAGCCGACCTGCAGAGTCGTTCCCGACCAAGCCGATCCAGTTGGTGCTGCCATTTCCGCCCGGCGGCTCGATGGACCCGATCTTTCGTACGCTGGCCGACGCCGCGTCCAAAGAACTGGGCCAACCCGTGGTGCTGATGCACAAGCCCGGCGCCGGCGGTGTGATGGGTACAGCGGCGCTCGCGAGCATGCCCGAGTCCGACGGCTACACGGTGGCCGTCATGCACAACTCGGTGATCCGCGCGCCGCTGGTGCAAAAGGTCAACTTCGATCCGCTCAAAGACTTCACCTACCTGATTGGCTTGTTCAATCTGACCACCGGCATTTGCGTGGCCGCCGATGCGCCATGGCAGACGCTGGGCGACTTGCTGGCCGACGCCAAGAAGCGCCAAGGTGCGATCAGCTGGGGCACTGTGGGGGCCATCAGCATCAACCGCATCGTGGCCGAGCGATTGGCCAAAATGGCGGGAACCTCGTTCAACATGGTGCCATTCAAGGGCGGCGGCGAGGCCTTCACCGCGCTGATCGGGCGGCACCTTGATGTGTATGGCGACCCGGGTTTTGGTGCGCAGGTGCGCGGTGGCAAGGCCCGCTTGTTGGCCACTTTCACGCAAGAACCTCTCAAAGGCTACCCGGGCGTGCCGACCGTCAAGGCCTCGGGCTTTGACATCACCATCGACTCGCCTATGGGCTTGGTCGCACCCAAGAACCTGCCGCCTCCCATTGCGGCCAAGTTGGCGGCGGCCTTTCGCAAAGCATCGGCAGATGCAGCGCACCAAACTCAGCTGGAGAGCTTTGACATGCAGCCCAACCTGATGACGGGCGAGGTCTACACCGCCTATGCCCGCACGGCTTATGAGCGCGATGCCAAGATGCTCAAGGACATTGGCTTCAAGCTCGACTGAAAGCGCGCCAATGAAACCCGTCACTTCCGACGACCCGTTGGCGATTTTTGCGAAGACGCCGTTCACGCGGCTGCTTGGCATGCAGCGTGACTACTCCGAAGGCGGTAAGGCGCAAATATCGCTCGACCCGCACGCCGATCTGGGCAATGTGATCGGTGCTGTGCACGGCGGCGTGGTCGTTACCTTGCTTGATGTCGTGATGGCCAGCGCGGCGGTCTCCCGAGTGGACTTTCAGAAAACTGTGGTCACTTTGAACCTGGACACCAGCTTTCTGGAACCAGGCCGTGGCCCGCTGACCGCGCAAGGTGAGGTGGTGAGCTGCGATGACGATGTGGCCTGGTGCCAAGCCAAGGTCTGCGACGCACAGGGCCGCGTGGTGGCCAAGGCGCAGGGTACCTTCCGTTATTTGTCCCGTCCGCGATGACGACGCCACCATGACAAGCACGAGCGAAAACGCATCACAAGCCGCACGCATCGCCGCGATGGCCCAGCTCGACGAGGCCATGGTGCAGGTTGCATTGCTCCGCGTCAATGCAGGGGATCAAGCGCCGCGTGAGGTGGTCGCGGTTGACATGCACCTGTCTTTCATTCAGCCCGCAGCCGGGCCGCTGGTGGCCACTGCCCAGGTGGTGGGCGGCGGCAAGACCATGGTGTTTTGCGAAGCGCAGTTGCGCAATGCCGAAGGCGCTGTGGCGGCGCAGGCGATGGGCACTTACCGCGCCCAGGGCCATCAGCGGTAGACCGCTTCAGCGGTTGACGTTCACCACCACCCGCCCACGCACCTGCCCCGCCAGGATCTCGCCGCCGAGGCCAATCGCGTCGGCCAAGCCCACTTCGCGGGTCATGCGTTCCAGCTGGGCGGTGTCCAGGTCTTGCGCCAAACGCGCCCAAGCGGCTTCTCGCACCGCACGTGGGGCCATCACGCTGTCGATGCCTGCCAAGGTCACGCCGCGCAAGATGAAGGGCGCCACGCTCGAAGGAAAGTCCATGCCTTGCGCCAGGCCGCAGGCCGTGACCACGCCGCCGTATTGGGTGCTGGCGCAG
>CAJBLW010000099.1 GCA_903953985.1 uncultured Burkholderiales bacterium | reverse complement strand
GCCAACCAAAACGGCGTGAGCGATGCAGGCGAAGTCAAGAGCCTGGCCGAGCTGCGCCTGGCGTCTTTCAGCTTAAGCAGCGACGGCGTGTCCCGCAACCCGGTAGCGGGTATGCATGAAGCCGGCCGCTCTGCCCAAAACGGCAACACCTACGCCGTCTGGCACAACCACACCGCCCAAGCGCTGATCGACCAGCAGGTGATGACGGCAGCCTACGTCCTGTGACCGTCATTGCGAGGAGCGCAGCGACGTGGCAATCCATGACCCCTGGATTGCTTCGTTCCTCGCAATGACGGGTGACTTGTCATTGCGAGCGTAGCGTGGCAAACCATGGCTCCTGGATTGCTTCGTTCCTCGCAATGACAGCAGCGACGTGGCAATCCATGACTGAGCGGTGGGATTGACTGGGTGTATCCTATTTAATGCAATCTCAAATGAACTCTATCTACACGACCGAGGTGTTCGACAAGTGGTTCAAGCACTTGCGAGACAGGCAAGCGGCTCGGCGTATTCAGGTACGCATTGACCGAGCCGAAGACGGTCATTTTGGCGATTGTTCTCCGGTCGGGCATGGGGTGTCAGAAATGCATCGGCCAGTGCGCGATTGCGCGGGCGCGGCTCTGTCACCAGCAGGTTGGCCAGCGTCACGCCGTCCACCAAGCCGCCGGGGTTGCTGATCACCAAGGCATCGTCCTCCAGCCGCACATGCACCGCGCCCATGCGGTGGTAGTCGCGGTGAATCAAGGCATTGGCCACCGCCTCGCGAAACGCGGCCATGTACACCAAGGGCACCGGCACACGGAACAAACCCACTTGCAACTCCTGCTCGGGGTTGTAGGGGCGAAAGTTGGTCTCCAACCAATCCAGCGCCTTGAGCAATGGAAAACGCCGAAACTCGTTGAACCGCACCGCCTGCTGAGCCAGCACCTGAAACGCCAGCTCGTGCGTGGCCACGCGCTGCTGCAACACTGACTCGCGGCCAATCAGCAACAAACCCGTCAGCGTGGGCACGCGGTTACCGTCAGGCAAACGCTGCGTAAAGCCCAGTGCGCCATCCATGGCCTCGTCATCCAACTCCAGCAGCACGCGGTCATCGCCGTATTGCTTCACCGCCTGACGCAGGCGCTCGCGCTCCAGTGGGTCAAAGTCGGCCAGGGTGCAGCCCGCCACCGGCTGGGCCGACACATCCACCAAACCAAAACTGCTGGCGCGGCTGATGCGCTCGTGCGGCAGCATAGGCACACACTCGGGTGTGCCATCGTGCTTGATGCGGCGGCGCACATACACGCCCGCCTGCGTGGCCACCTCGCCCTGCGCTTTGGGCACAGTGATTTTGGCCACAGGCACACCGCCCACTTGCAGCGCCTCTACCGCCACTTGGAAGGCGGGCGAAGTGCGCGCAGCCACCATGCCGGCCAAACCCGTCAGCGCCATGTGGTCGGCATGCAGTCCCGTGGCTTGTCCATCGTCTTCCAAACCCAACCACAGCTCGCCGCCCTCGGTATTGGCGAGGCAGACCAAGGCTTCGACCAGCTCGGCATCCGACAGGCGTTTGCGGTCGCTTTTGAATTCGACGGTGAGGGATTCAGATTGGGGAAGTAAACCACTCATGAAATACGTCCTTCAAATCCTGCTGGGGGAGATTTAACTTCCTTTTTTG
>CAJBLW010000098.1 GCA_903953985.1 uncultured Burkholderiales bacterium | reverse complement strand
GGGTGAATCCCCAATAGGCTGCGGTGACGATGCCGTAGTGGCGTTCAGCAGCATTCATCTCAGATGCCGACGTCGTGCATGTGGCAAGCCAGGTCCACCATGCGGCAGGCGTAGCCCATCTCGTTGTCGTACCAAGCGTAGATTTTGAGCAGCGTGCCGTCGGTCACCAGGGTGGACAATGCGTCGACGATGGCGCTGCGTGTGTCGCGGGCGTAATCGACGCTCACCAAGGGGCGCTCCTCATAACCCAAGATGCCCGCCAAGGGGCCTTGGGCCGCAGCAGCAAACAAGGCGTTGACTTCTTCGGCGCTGGTCTCGCGTTTCATCTCAAACACGCAATCGGTCAAAGAAGCATTGAGCACCGGTGCACGCACCGCATGGCCATTGAGTTTGCCCTTGAGATCGGGGTAAATGAGGGCAATCGCCGTGGCGCTGCCGGTGGTGGTGGGGGCCAAACTCACCATTGCGCTGCGGGCTCGGCGCAGGTCTTTGTGCGGTGCGTCCACCACCAAGTTGGTGTTGGTCGGGTCGTGGATGGTGGTGATCTGGCCGTGCTTGATGCCAATGGCTTCGTGCACGACCTTGACCACCGGGGCCAGGCAGTTGGTGGTGCACGATGCCGCCGTGACGATGCGGTCTTTGGCGGGGTTGTACAGCGTGTGGTTGATGCCCACCACGATGTTCAGCACATCGCCCACCTTGATGGGCGCCGCCACGATCACGCGCTTGGCACCCCGGTCCAAGTGGCCTTGGATGGTTTCAGGCGTCAAAAATTTGCCCGTGCATTCGAGCACCAAGTCTACGCCCATGTCACCCCACGGGATGTCGGCCGGGTTGGCGTGTGAAGAAAAGCCGAGCGTCCGCTCACCGATGCGAATCTGGCTGTCGTTGTCGCTGTTGACTTGGGCTTCGATGCGCTCGCGCCATTTGCCTTGCACGCTGTCAAAGGCCAGCAAATGGGCGGTAGCCGCAGCGCCGCCCTTGAGCTCGTTCAGGTGCACCACCTCCAGGCGGTTACCTGCGCGGGGGTCGTCAGATTGGCGCTCGGCAGCGCCCATGGCCGCACGCAGAGCCAAACGGCCAATGCGGCCCATACCGTTGATTCCGACTTTCATGGTCAATCCTTCGATGGTTCTGGAAATGTCAATGTGCTGAATGTGCCACTTCTGCGTGACAAAACCATGACAAGTTTGCTACCCAGCCCCTTGGCGGGCTTGATGCCCTCGCAGCAATGGGCTTTTTGACATCAAGAAGTCACACAAAGCCCTTTCAATCGGTGCATTCTTAAGGAGTTTTCATGTCACACCACGATCACGATCCCGTCTTCAACACCTCCAACAACCTTCACTTTCAGGATGTTTTGGCCCAATCGCTGCAAAATCCTGCGCGCCGAGGCTTGTTACGCGGTGGTTTGGGCTTGGCCGGTTTGGCCATGCTGCCCGGTTGCGCCAGCATGGTGTCGGGCATGGCCGCAACGCCCTCCGCCTTGGGCTTTCCTTCACTGGACAAAAGTCTGCTGGACAACGTGATATTGCCGCCCGGTTACCAGTACACGGTTTTGCATGCCACGGGCGATGCGCTGGATTCAACACTCCCCGCCTACTCCAACAAGGGCACTGAGACCGACGACTGGTCGCGCCGCATTGGTGACCACCACGATGGCATGGACATCTACTACATCGATGCCAATGGCCGTTACTCCGAGAATGAAACGGGCCGCGCTGTGCTGTGCGTTAACCACGAAAGCTCGGCCGATGCGCACTTTATGCACCCCAATGGTCAAACCTCCAATGGCGTGAGTGGCAAAAAATTCCACCAGTTTGGAAACTGGGATTTGGGTAACCGCCCTGAATTGGAAGTGCTCAAGGAAATCAATCACCACGGCGTTTCGGTGGTGGAAATCGTCAAAACCCCACAAGGCTGGCGCATCAAGCACGACTCGCCTTTGAACCGCCGCATCACCCCCCAAACACCGGCCCGCATCAGCGGCCCACGTGCTGAGATCGACAACATCCGCAGCTTCATGGTGACCCGTTGGGACACGGCTGGCGCCATGTCGCGTGGCACTTTGAACAATTGTGGCCACGGCAAAACGCCATGGGGCACCTATTTGGGTTGTGAAGAAAACTGGGCGTTTTACTTCCAGGCCACGGGCACGGGCACCGGCATCCCTCCCAAAGAAGTGGCGGCACGGCGTCGTTACGGCGTCGCTGCTGCGGCGCCCGCTGCTGGTGTGCAAAGAGCCATCAGCCAAGGCTGGCACACCGTGTCGGTCACCGACGACCGTTTTGCCCGCTGGAATTTGGCGGCCACAGGCGCCAATGCCGAGCGTGACTTCCGCAACGAAGCCAACACCTTTGGTTACAACGTCGAAATCGATCCGCTGGCCCCCAATTCCACGCCTGCCAAACGCGTGGCCATGGGCCGTTTTGCCCACGAAGCCGCCGTTTGCAGCCTGCCCAAGGCGGGCGAGCCCTTGGCCTTTTACATGGGCTGTGACGCCCGCAACGAGTACATCTACAAATTTGTTTCCACCGCAGTTTGGGATCCGCGCGATGTGGGCGGTGGTTTGGTGGCCGGTGACAAGTACCTGGGTGAGGGCAAACTTTACGCAGCGCGCTTTGATGCCACAGGCCAAGGCCAATGGCTGGAGTTGACCATCGCCGATCCACGTATTGCCAACCACAGTGCCTACAAATTTGCCAACCAGGCCGATGTGTTCGTCAACGCACGCCATGCAGCCGATGCGGTCGGAGCCACCAAGATGGACCGTCCAGAGTGGGGCGCTGTCAACTACCGCAACGGCGAGGTGTATTTCGCCCTGACCAACAACACCGCGGCCAGCCGCACCCCCACCAAGGTGGACCCGGCCAATCCCCGTGCCTACATGGACATGGATGGCAAAAAAGGTACGGGCAATCCGCACGGCCACATCATCCGTTTCAACGAAACGGGTCAAAAATCCACGGCCAAAGCCTTTGCTTGGGACATCTTCTTGTTCGGTGCAGAAGAAGACTCGGGCGATGCCAACCTGTCCGGCTTGAGTGCCAAAAACGCGTTCTCATCGCCTGACGGCCTGTGGTTCAGCAAGGCCACCGGCATTTGCTGGATTCAGACCGACGACGGCGCCATGACCGACGAAAGCAACTGCATGATGCTGGCTGCTATTCCTGGCCAGGTGGGCGACGGCGGCAAAGTCACCGTGAAAAACAAAATGATGGTCGGCGGTGTGGAGCAAACCGGCACACAAGACACTTTTGTGGGTGCTGCTTTGGGTGATGCCAAACTGCGCCGCTTCTTGGTCGCCCCCAAGGGCGCGGAAGTGACCGGCATCACGGAAACCCCCGACGGCCGCACTATGTTTGTCAACATCCAGCACCCCGGCGAGTTGTCCAAGCCGCAGGCTTCGGGCGAAGCCCCGGAAAGCGTCTGGCCCGGCAACCAGGGTTACGGTGTCCAAGGCCGTCCACGCTCGGCCACGATCGTGATCACGCGCAAAGACGGCGGCGTGATCGGGCTGTAAACCGCGCAGGCCTCAGCTCATTGCCAAAGTGAGCATGGCCTGCTCCACCTCTTGAGAAGCCTTCTTGAGGTGGGGGTTGCTGGACTCGCTGCCAGCGCGGCCCACATCCAGGTCGGCTTGAAAGCCGTCACGCTCAGGCCAAACGGCGTTGAGCATGTCAAAACCGGCTTCGGCGATGGTGGCTTCCGCTTGTTCGAGCAGGCGTTCTGAGCGCCCTGTTTTGGACAGGACAATGACGATTTTGTTGCCCACAGCGCGAGTTTTGGACAGCTTGCGCGCCAAGGCCAATGTGGGGCGAAGATCGTCCATGGAGGTGCCCGTGGGCAAAAACACAATGTCACTTTCGCGGCTGACATCTTCGGTCAACTCATCGGCCAATCCCCGCGTGTCCACCACCACCAGGTCATAGCCTTGGACTGTTTTGCGCAGTTTTTTCAGGCTCTTGAATGCGCGGGCTTCAATCTCCGGCTCGATGCCGTTGCGCAGCCTCAGAGCGCCCCACTCCACGCAGGTGAGCTG
>CAJBLW010000097.1 GCA_903953985.1 uncultured Burkholderiales bacterium | reverse complement strand
TCGCCATGGCCGAGATGTCGGCCCCTGCGGCAAACGCTTTTTCGCTGCCGGTGATGACCATGCAGCCAATGGCCTCGTCTGCGTCAAAGGCCCTCAGGGCCAGACCCAACTCGTCCATCAGCGCGCCGTTCAAGGCGTTCAGGGCTTTGGGACGGTTCAGGGTGATGATGCCAACTTGGCCGCCTTCGGTGCGGACTTCGATGTTTTCGTAGCTCAAGGGTTTCTCCAGCAGTGAGATCAATTCAAAATGTGACTATAACCACGTCACCTGTACCGAGGCTGTCGCTCTGGCGCTGGGCCTGCATAGGAAAAATAATAGGGAAAACATTAACCAACCGTACGGTCGGCTAATGGTACAGTCATGGATTCAGGAGACCTCAATGACCGAATCGACCACAACGGTTTTGTACGAAACGCGAGGCGCTGTGGCGCTGATCACACTCAACCGTCCGCAAGCCCTCAACAGCTTCACCCGCGCCATGCACCACGACCTTTGGGCCGCGCTCGACCAGGCTGAAGACAACCCGGCTATCCGCGCTGCGGTCTTCACCGGAGCAGGCCGAGGTTTTTGTGCGGGTGCCGATTTGTCGGATTTCGATTTCACGCCTGGCCCCAACAGGGTCGAACGTGCCGACCCCGGCCCCATCATCGATCAAGCCTTCAACCCCAGCACACGTCGTTTGCAATCGCTGCGCATGCCCACCATTGCGGCCGTCAATGGCGTGGCTGCTGGTGCTGGTGCGTCCCTGGTCATGGCCTGCGACATCGCCATCGCTGCGCCGAATGCCAGCTTTATCCAGGCCTTCAGCAAGATCGGTTTGATCCCCGATGCGGGCGGAAGCTGGTTGCTGGTGGAGCGCCTGGGTTTGGCCCGCGCCATGGCCTTGGCCTTGACGGGCGACAAGCTGGCTGCTCAACAGGCCAAGGACTGGGGCATGATTTGGGAAGTGACCGAAGACCCATTGACCAGTGCTCTGGCCCTGGCCGAGCGCTTGGCCAACATGCCCACCAAGGCCTTGGTAGCCACCCGCGCCTTGCTCCAGTCGGCCACCACCCGCAGCCTGTCCGAACACCTCGATGCAGAGCGCGATACCCAGTCGGCTCTGGGCCGTACGCACGACTATTTCGAGGGGGTGCAGGCCTTCCTTGAAAAGCGCCCTGCCCAATTCAAAGGCGAATGATGAGCGATCCCCAAAAAATTGCCCGCCAAGTGGGCGAAACCATGTTCGCTGTCGACGTGGCTTCCAAAGACACCATGGGCATGGCGCTGCTGGCCTGCGAACCGGGCCGCGCCGTCATGCGCATGGAGGTCAAGGCCTTGCACCTGAACGGCCACCAGATTTGCCACGGCGGCTTCATCTTCACTCTGGCCGATTCGACCTTTGCCTTTGCTTGCAACAGTTACAACAAGAACGCCGTGGCGGCCGGTTGCAGCATCGAATTTTTGAAGCCCGGCAAGCTGGGCGATGTGCTGATCTGTGAGGGCGTCGAGCAAACGCTCAGCGGGCGTCATGGCATCTACGACATGAAAGTTACCAACCAAAACGGCGAGGTGATCGCCATGTTCCGCGGTAAGAGCGCGCAAATTGCAGGCACCGTGATTCCGGAATGACCCCCCTGACGAAATTCCAGAAAGTTGACTGTCATTCCTGCGCTCGCGGGAATCCTTGCCTTCCATGTGCACTGCACAGGATAAAACCACTTGATTTTTGAATTCGGAGCACCCATGACTGAAAGAACTTTCCCTCTCGAACCGATTGAAAAGGCCAGCATCGACGAGCTGCGCAGCTTGCAGCTCAAGCGCCTGCAACAGACCCTGCAGCACGCCTACGCCAACTCGCCGGTGTACCGGGCCAAGTTTGACGCCGCAGGCGTGCACCCTGACGACTGCAAAACTTTGGCCGATATCGCCAAGTTTCCCTTCACCACCAAAGCCGATTTGCGCGACAGCTATCCTTTTGGCATGTTCGCCGTGCCACGTGAAAACTGCGCCCGCATCCACGCGTCCAGCGGCACCACCGGCAAACCCACTGTGGTGGGTTACACGCTCAAAGACATCGACACCTGGGCCACGGTGGTGGCCCGCAGTATCCGCGCAGGCGGTGCCAAGCCAGGTGACATGGTGCACATCAGCTACGGCTACGGCTTGTTCACTGGTGGCATGGGGGCGCATTACGGCGCCGAAAAACTGGGCCTGACGGTCGTACCTTTTGGCGGCGGACAGACCGAGCGCCAGGTGCAGCTCATCCAGGATTTCAAGTCCAACATCATCATGGTCACGCCCAGTTACATGCTGGCGATTGCCGACGAGTTTGAGCGCCAAGGCATCGACCCCAAATCCAGCTCTTTGCGCATCGGCATCTTTGGCGCTGAGCCCTGGACCAATGACATGCGCGCTGCCATCGAAAAGCGCATGAACATCGACGCGGTTGACATCTATGGTTTGTCTGAAGTGATGGGGCCGGGCGTGGCCAGCGAATGCATCGAAACCAAGGACGGTCCCACCATCTGGGAAGACCATTTCTACCCGGAGATCATCAACCCCGAGACGGGCGAGCCGGTGGCCGATGGCGAAATGGGCGAGTTGGTCTTCACCAGCCTCACCAAAGAAGCGCTGCCCATCATCCGCTACCGCACGCGCGACCTGACGCGCTTGCTGCCCGGCACCGCCCGCAGCATGCGCCGCATGGAAAAAATCACCGGCCGCAGCGATGACATGATGATCATCCGGGGTGTGAACGTGTTCCCAAGCCAG
>CAJBLW010000096.1 GCA_903953985.1 uncultured Burkholderiales bacterium | reverse complement strand
GCCGCGCTGGAGTCCGTTAGCCCGGTGCAGACGATGAGCATGCGTTTGCAATATGCCCGGGCCACGGATGTCGCTCAGCGCTTGCAAGGGGCGGGATCGGGTGGTGGTGGCCGCTGGCTCAGCAGTCGGGGCAGTGTGCTGGCCGAGCCTCGAACCAACCAGTTGTTCATCTCTGACCTGCCGCAACGCCTGACAGAGGTGCAGAAACTGTTGACCCAATTGGACATTCCTGTGCGTCAAGTGCTGATCGAGGCTCGCATCGTCGAGGCCGATGACCAGTTCGGACAATCGCTGGGCGTGCGATTGGGGGCTGGCTTGGCGATGCCCTTGCGTGTGAACCAGCGTGCCAACACACTGGCTCTGGGGGCGGGCAATGCCGAGACAGGCGCGGGGGTGGTGACCGGCAACCAGGTCAAGTTGCCTGCGGGCTCGGCAGGGCAGACATTGAGCACGCCCACCAGTTTTGCGGTGTCCTTGTTCAACGCGGCGGCCGATCGGTTCATCAATGTGGAAATTTCCGCGCTGGAAGCCGACGGCCGGGGCAAGGTGGTCTCGCGCCCCCGGGTGGTCACTGCCGATCAGACCAAGGCCTTGATCGAGCAAGGCACCGAATTGCCTTACCAGACTGCATCGGCCAGTGGCGCGACCTCGATCACTTTCCGAAAGGCCAACCTGAAGCTGGAGGTCACGCCACAAATCACCCCGGACGGCTCGGTGGTGCTGGAGGTGGACGTCAACCGCGACAGCGTGGGCCAGCTCACTCCGGCAGGTTTTGCCATCAACACCAAACACGTTAAGACCCAGGTGCGCGTTGAGGACGGCGGCACCGTGGTGTTGGGTGGCATTTTTGAGGAGACCGACCGCAACAACGAAGCCAAGGTGCCGGGCCTGGGGGATGTGCCGGGCTTGGGCTGGTTGTTCAAGAACCGCGACAAGGCGCAGCGTAAAAGCGAGTTGCTGATTTTTTTGACGCCCCGCGTCATGGCCGATGGTCCGGCGACCGCTCAGCCTTGATGTTCGCGTGGGCCTTGGAGCTGTTGTTTTGACTTGTGACATTGGCGTGTGACTGGGCGCAGCGCCCAAACCGGGTCGAATACACTTGCAAGGCGAGAACCCTAGGCCCCAGGCTTGGGGTCAGACGCTGACTTTTTCTCCAAGAGACTTCCTTTGAGCATCATCTTTGTGGGCCTTCCCGGCTCGGGCAAAACCACCATTGGCCGCCAGTTGGCGCGCCGTCTTGGTTATCCTTTTGTCGATTCCGACCATGAGATCGAGCACCGCCTGGGCTGCTCGATCCGGGAATTTTTTGCCCGCGAGGGCGAGGACAGTTTTCGGGATTTGGAGCAGCAGGTGATCGACGAGTTGACCCAAACGCAGCAAGGCGTGATCGCCACGGGGGGCGGTGCCGTTCTGCGCGAAGCCAATCGAAGGCACATGCATGAACGTGGTCAGGTGATTTACCTGCGCTCCACACCGGAAGATGTGTTCAGGCGTGTGCGTCATGACACCGCCCGTCCTTTGCTTCAAGTCGACGATCCGCTCAGCCGTTTGCGCACCTTGTTCGAAGCGCGGGACCCGCTGTACCGCGAAGCGGCCCACTTTGTCATCGAAACTGGCCGCCCCTCGGTGGCCATGCTGGTCAACATGATCTGCATGCAATTGGAGTTGGCGGGACATTTGCCGCTGAACCATCAGGCCGCGCCAGCCCCTCGCTCCTGAGTGCTTTTACGTTCGGCGCTCGGCGTTCGGCGTGTTGGCTTCAGGGTTCTACGCCAAACGCTCAAGGCCCCCCGATTTACCCTAATTTAGGCGGGCGCATGCGTGTGGGGCGCAAAATTGGTGCAAAATAGAACGATCGTTCTTTTTTGATGCAACATGACCGACTCCCAGACCACGCGCAAATCCGAGCCTTTGCCCGCTGCCGAAAATGGCCGCCGGGTGCTGATCAAAGGCCAGCAAACCAAGGCTGCCATCATTGACGCTGCACTGGGCTTGGCCGCGCAAATTGGCCTGGAAGGCCTGTCGATTGGGGCGGTGGCCGAAGTCACGGGCATGAGCAAGTCGGGCGTTTTTGCCCACTTCGGCTCACGCGAAGAGCTGCAGATTTCTGTCATCCGCCAATACCACGACCGTTTTGAGGCCGAGGTGTTTTATGCCGCCATGCAAAAGCCCAGAGGTTTGCCGCGCCTGCAGGCCCTGTTTGACAAGTGGATGGTGCAGACGTCGGCCGAGATCGATTCGGGCTGCATCTACATCAGTGGCGCGGTTGAATTTGACGACCGCAGCGGCCCTGTGCGCGATGCGCTGGCCTCGTCGGTGTCCACTTGGCAAACCGCTTTGCGCCGGGCCGTCGAGTTGGCCCAAGACGAGGGCCAACTCAGCCGCGTGTCCGATGCCCATCAGATCGCTTTTGAAATTCATGGTCTGATTTTGGCGCTGCATTACGAAGCCCGCTTTTTGCGCAATCCCAGCGCTGCCGACCGCGCACGCCAAGGCTTTCAGCACATCCTGACCCGCTACGCCGGCACCGGCACGTCTCCCCTGCCCGCGCCTGCCAAAGTGGTCAAGTCACGCAAGCTCGCGGCCGAGCCCAAGGCTCGTCGCGAACCTGCGAACGACTGATTTTTTCATATTCCCCACGCATTGCCCACCGATTCAAGGAGTCCTCCCATGCCCGTCTACAACCCACCCCTGCGCGACATGCAGTTTGTCTTGCACGAATTGCTCAACGTGAGCGCCGAACTCAAGGCCTTGCCCAAGCATGCCGACACCGACGCCGACACCATCAATGCGGTGCTCGAAGAGGGTGGCAAGTTCGCATCCGAAGTGGTTTTTCCCCTGAACATTTCGGGGGACACCCAGGGCTGCCAGCTCAATCGCGACACGCACGAGGTCAAAGCTCCCGACGGTTTCAAAGAAGCCTATGCGCAATACGTGGCCGGTGGTTGGCCATCGCTCAGCTGCGACCCCGAGTACGGTGGCCAGGGCTTGCCCTTTGTGGTCAACCAGTGCTTTTACGAGATGCTCAACTCGTCCAACCAAGCCTGGACCATGTACCCCGGATTGAGTCACGGCGCTTATGAGTGCCTGCACGCGCACGGCACGGCCGAACAAAAAGCCCTGTACCTGCCCAAGATGACCAGCGGTGAGTGGACTGGCACCATGTGCCTGACTGAGCCGCATTGCGGTACCGATTTGGGTATGTTGCGCACCAAAGCCGAGCCGCAGGCCGACGGCACTTACAAGCTCAGTGGCCAAAAGATTTTCATCAGCGCCGGCGAACACGACCTGGCCCCCAACATCGTGCACTTGGTGTTGGCCCGTTTGCCCGATGCGCCGGTCGGCAGCAAAGGCATCAGCCTCTTCATCGTCCCTAAATTCAATGTGGCGGCCGATGGCAGCTTGGGCGAGCGCAATGGCATCTACTGCGGCGGCCTGGAGCACAAGATGGGTATCCACGGCAACGCGACTTGCCAGATGGTTTTGGACGGGGCGGTGGGCACCTTGGTGGGCCAACCCAACAAAGGCCTGGCCGCGATGTTCGTGATGATGAACGCCGCCCGTCTGGGCGTGGGCAACCAGTCGCTGGGGCTGACCGAAGTGGCCTACCAAAATGCCTTGGCCTATGCCAAAGACCGCGTGCAAATGCGCTCGCTCACGGGCGTCAAGGCCCCCGGCAAGCCCGCCGACCCGATCATCGTGCACCCCGATGTGCGCCGCATGCTCATGACCGCCAAGGCCTATGCCGAAGGCGGCCGGGCTCTCGCTTGCTACTGCGCCTTGCTGCTCGACAAAGAGATTAATCACCCCGACGAAGTCGTGCGTGCCGATGCCGCCGAAGTCGTGGCCCTGCTCACGCCCATTGTCAAAGCCTTCACCACCGACAACGCTTGGGAGGCGACATCGGCCTGCCAGCAAGTCTTTGGTGGCCACGGCTACATCAAGGAGTGGGGCATGGAGCAGTATGTGCGCGATGCTCGCATCAACATGATTTATGAAGGCACCAACACCATCCAGTCGCTCGACTTGTTGGGCCGCAAAGTGCTGGGCAACCAAGGCGCCACACTCAAAAAGTTCGGCAAACTGGTCGAGCAATTGGTCAAGGCCGAAATGGCCAACGAAGCCATGGGCGAGTTCATCAAGCCGCTGGCCGATTTGGGCCAAAAGCTCACGCAACTCACCGGCG
>CAJBLW010000095.1 GCA_903953985.1 uncultured Burkholderiales bacterium | reverse complement strand
TGTATAGCACCTCCAGCGTCTCGCGGTTTTAGCGTTGGCCGGCACATACATCGCAG
Source organism: uncultured Burkholderiales bacterium (assembly GCA_903953985.1). Taxonomy (GTDB): domain Bacteria; phylum Pseudomonadota; class Gammaproteobacteria; order Burkholderiales; family Burkholderiaceae_C; genus Limnohabitans_A. The sequence continues at coordinate 2,180 of CAJBLW010000095.1, read as the reverse complement.
GGCACATACACATCGGGCAGAAAGTGCATCTCCACCTTCACCATGCCGTCGCCCTGGCAGGCTTCGCAGCGGCCGCCGGTTACGTTGAAGCTGAAACGCCCCGGGCCGTAGCCGCGCTCGCGTGCGGCGGGCACCTCGGCCATCAGCTCGCGAATGTGGGTGAACAGGCCGGTGTAGGTGGCGGGGTTGCTGCGCGGCGTGCGGCCAATGGGCGACTGGTCCACGTTGATGACTTTGTCGAAATGCTCCAGCCCTTTGATCTCTTCGTGCGCAGCGGCTTCGTCGTGGGCGCGGTGAATCTGGTGCGCGGCGGCGGTGTAGAGCGTGTCGTTCACCAAGGTGGATTTACCGGAACCTGATACGCCGGTCACGCAAGTGAGCAGCCCTACGGGGAACTTCACGTTCACATGTTTCAGGTTGTTGCCCGAAGCCCCCACGATCTCGATGAAGTCCTTGCCCGCCTTGTGGCGTTTGGGGATCTCGATCTTTTTGCGACCCGACATGTATTGGCCTGTGACCGAATCGGGTGCGGCCAGGATGTCGGCGCAAGTGCCTTGCGCCATCACACGCCCGCCGTGCACGCCCGCGCCAGGTCCCATGTCGATCACATGGTCAGCCACGCGGATCATGTCTTCGTCGTGCTCAACCACCAAGACGCTGTTGCCGATGTCGCGCAGGTGTTGCAGCGTGCCGATCAGGCGGTCGTTGTCGCGCTGGTGCAGTCCGATGCTGGGTTCGTCCAGCACATACATCACGCCTGTGAGACCCGAGCCGATCTGGCTGGCCAGGCGGATGCGCTGCGATTCACCGCCCGACAAGGTGTCGGCATTGCGGTCCAGGCTCAAGTAATTCAGGCCCACGTCGTTCAGGAACTTGAGCCGCAAGGCGATCTCACGCACCACCTTGTCGGCGATCTCGGCCTTGGCCCCGTGCATTTTCAGGCCCTGAAAGTACTGCTGCGACTCGCCCAGGGTGATGTGGCTGATCTCGTAAATGGCGCGTGCTTGTGCGCCTTCGCCAATGCGCACATGGCGAGCCTCGCGTCGCAGACGCGTGCCTTGGCAGCTGGTGCAAGGCTGCATGTTGCGGTAGCGGGCCAGGTCTTCGCGCACCACGGCCGAGTCGGTCTCGCGGTAGCGCCGCGTCATGTTGGGGATGATCCCCTCAAACGGGTGCTTCTTGCTGACCTTCTTGCCCTGTGAGGCACCGGACTCCATGGTGTAGCTGAACTTGATTTCTTCCAGCCCCGAGCCGTGCAACAAGACTTGCTGATGGATGGGCGCGAGTTTTTCAAATGGCGTTTCGATGTCGAACTGGTAATGCTTGGCCAGGCTTTCGAGCATGCTGAAGTAAAAGCCGTTGCGCCGGTCCCAGCCCTTGATGGCGCCGCTGGCCAGACTGAGCGAAGGGAAAGCCACCACACGCTCGGGGTCAAAAAACGCCATGCTGCCAATGCCATCGCAAGTGGGGCAAGCGCCCATGGGCGAGTTGAAGGAGAACAGCCGCGGCTCCAGCTCGCTGATGGAATAAGTGCACACCGGGCAGGAGAACTTGGCGTTGAACAGGTGTTCTTTCCCGGTGTCCATCTCCAGCGCCACGGCGCGGTGCTCGGCCAGGTGCAGCGCGGCTTCAAAGCTTTCGGCCAGACGCTGGCGCAGGGCATCTCTTGCCTTGGCGTCCTCTTCTGACCTGACCTTGATGCGGTCCACCACCACGTCGATGTTGTGCTTTTCGGTTTTCTTGAGGGTGGGCAGGTCTTCCACTTCCACCGTTTGGCCATTGATACGAAATCGCACATAGCCCAGGGCTTGCATCTGCTCAAAGACTTTCTCAAACTCGCCTTTTTTCTCACGCGCAATGGGCGCGAGGATCATGAGTTTGGTGTCTTCGGGCAGGGCCAGCACGGCGTCCACCATCTGGCTCACGGTTTGCGCCTGCAGGGGCAGGTTGTGGTCGGGGCAGTAGGGCGTTCCCGCTCGGGCGTACAGCAGACGCAGGTAGTCGTGGATCTCGGTGACCGTGCCTACGGTGGAGCGCGGGTTGTGGCTGGTGGCTTTTTGCTCGATAGAGATTGCAGGCGACAGGCCCTCTATCAGGTCCACGTCGGGTTTGTCCATCAGCTGCAAAAACTGCCGGGCATAGGCCGACAGGCTTTCCACGTAGCGGCGCTGGCCCTCGGC
>CAJBLW010000094.1 GCA_903953985.1 uncultured Burkholderiales bacterium | reverse complement strand
TCGACAAAGAAGGTGCGGGCAAGCACCTGGCTGCAGGCGCCCAAAAAGTGGTGATTTCTGCCCCGTCGAAAGACGACACGCCCATGTTTGTGATTGGCGTGAACCACGCCAGCTATGCGGGCCAAGCCATCATCAGCAATGCCAGCTGCACCACCAACGCATTGGCCCCTTTGGCCAAGGTGCTCAACGACAAATGGGGCATCCGGCGCGGCCTGATGACCACCGTGCACGCAGCCACCGCCACCCAAAAAACCGTGGACGGCCCAAGCAACAAAGACTGGCGCGGCGGGCGCGGCATTCTGGAAAACATCATCCCCAGCAGCACGGGCGCAGCCAAGGCCGTGGGCGTGGTGATTCCCGAGATCAAGGGCAAGCTCACGGGCGTGTCGGTTCGGGTGCCCACCAGCGATGTCTCACTGGTGGATTTGACGGTGGAGTTGGCCACGCCCGCCACCTATGCCGATATTTGCGCCGAAATGAAGGCGCAAAGCCAAGGGGCTTTGAAGCGCGTGTTGGGTTACACCGAAGCCAAAGTGGTGTCGACTGATTTCCGGGGCGAGGTTTGCACCTCCGTGTTCGACGCCGAAGCGGGCATGGCGCTCGACAGCACCTTTGTGAAGCTGATGGCCTGGTACGACAACGAATGGGGTTACTCCAACAAGTGCCTGGAAATGGCCCGTGTGGTGTCCGGCCAAGCAGGAGGTGCGCGATGAAAGTCTTGCGCTTTGCTGATGTGGCGAAAAGCGGCTTTGCCGAAAACCGTCGCGTGTTCATCAGCGCCGACCTGAACGTGCCACAAGCCGACGACGGCAGCATCACCGAAGACACCCGCATCCGCGCCAGCGTACCTTGCATCCAGATGGCGTTGGACGCCGGAGCGGCGGTGATGGTGACATCGCACTTGGGTCGCCCCACCGAGGGCGAGCTCAAACCCGAAGACTCGCTTGCCCCCGTGACCAAGCGCTTGGGTGAGTTGCTGGGCCGTGATGTTCCGTTGGTCGCCAACTGGGTGGACGGCGTCTCTGTCGCCCCTGGTCAGGTCGTACTGCTCGAGAACTGCCGTGTCAACAAAGGCGAGAAGAAAAACAACGAAGACTTGGCCCGCAAGATGGCCCAGTTGTGCGACATCTATGTGAACGACGCCTTTGGCACGGCCCACCGCGCCGAAGGCACCACCTATGGCATCGCCCAGTTCGCGCCGATTGCTTGCGCAGGCCCTTTGCTGGCTGCTGAGATAGACGCGATTGGCAAAGCCTTGGCCAACCCGAAGCGCCCATTGGCGGCCATCGTGGCGGGTAGCAAGGTGTCAACGAAGCTGACCATCTTGAAGAGCCTGTCGCAAAACGTGGACCAGCTCATTGTGGGTGGTGGCATTGCCAACACCTTCATGCTGGCAGCGGGCCTGAAGATTGGCAAGAGCCTGGCCGAAGCTGACTTGGTGGACGAGGCCAAAGCGGTCATTGAAGCCATGAAGGCCCGGGGTGCTGAAGTGCCGATCCCGACCGATGTGGTGGTGGCCAAGACCTTCG
>CAJBLW010000093.1 GCA_903953985.1 uncultured Burkholderiales bacterium | reverse complement strand
CAGGATCGCCGCCACGCAAGGAGCGCCCCCGTGTCCACATCCCCAACCGACATTCAGACCTGGCAACAAGACCTGCCCCACGGCATCACCTTGAGCTGCCGCGCCTGCGGCGAGCGGGGCCGCCCCGTGTTGATGTTCTTACACGGCTTTCCGGAAGCCGCCTGGGTTTGGGACCCTTTACTGGTCCACTTTTCCAAACCCGAAAACGGCGGCTACCGCTGCGTGGCCCCCAACCTGCGCGGCTATGAACGCTCCAGCGCCCCAGACGACTTCAAACTTTACCGCGCCAAACACCTGGTGCAGGACATCGTAGCCCTGATCGGACTGGAGTTGGGCCTGGCCCCTTTGGCCGCGTTGGTGGCCCACGACTGGGGCGGCGCTGTGGCCTGGAGTTTGGCCAACCAGCACCCCGAGCGCCTGCGGCAGTTGGTCATCGTCAACTCGCCGCATCCCGGTCCTTTTCTCAAAGCACTGCAAAGCCACCCGGCGCAACAAGCGGCCAGCGCGTACATGAACTTTCTGGTGCAGCCCGATGCAGCTGCACAACTGGCAGCCAATGACTTTGAACGCCTGCTGGGTTTTCTGGACGGAAAAGACCATTCACTGCCCTCGCTCACGAAGCCCCCGGGTGACCACACCCACGAAGCCACAAGCTGGCTCACCCCTGAAGTCAAAGAACGCTACCGACAGACCTGGCGACAGGGCCTGCAAGGCGGGCTCAACTATTACCGGGCCTCGCCCCTGCGCCCCGCCACGGCGCAAGACCCCGGCGCATCGGCGGTTCAGATCCCGCCAGAAGCCTTGCACATCAGCATGCCCACGCTGGTGCTGTGGGCACAAGACGACGTGGCCTTGTTGCCCTGCCTGACCGAAGGCCTGGCGCAGCATGTGCCCGATTTGAAACTGGTGCCCATCTCCAAAGCCACCCACTGGGTGGTGCATGAAAAACCCGAGCGAGTGATCCGAGAAATCACCGGTTTTCTGAAGCCCTCGCCTCAATAAAAGCCCGGCTCGCCTTCGGGCCGGGTCTTGAAACGCTTGTGCACCCAGTAATACTGCTCGGGCATGGCGCGCACCCAGTCGGCCAGCAAACCGTTCATGCGAGCGGTGTCTTGCACCAGGTCGTTACTCGGGAAATCGGTCAGCGGCGCATGGACTTCAATGTCATACCCCTGCGGCGTCATGCGCGTGACCACCGGCACCACACGCGCACCCACCACCTTGGACAAACGCGACAGCGAAGGCACGGTAGCAGCTTGTTCGACCCCCATAAAGGGCACAAAAATCGACTCACTGGGCCCAAAATCCATGTCAGGTGACAAGTGCAAGGGCTCGCCTTTTTTGATGCGCACCAAAATCTGCCGCATGCCCTCGTGCCGAAAGTATGGCCGCACATTGCCCGAGCGCTCGCGCCCATGGCGCACCCATGCCTCGACTGCCGGACTTGACTGCCCGACAAAAATGAACGCGACCGGCCCGGGGACATCCAAAGAAACCGCCAAGCCACCGGCTTCCAGCCCCACAAAATGCGGTGCAAACATCACCAATGGCCCCGGCTGTTTCAAGGCCTGCAGATCTCCCACCCAGCGCAAACGTTGCCGCACCATCGCCTCAGGCGCATGCCAGAGCCAGGAACGGTCCAGCACCGACTGGCCAAACACCACAAAGTGGCGATAAGCCAACGCCTTGCGCTCAGGCTCGGACAACTCGGGCATGCACTTGTGCAAATTAACGACCACAATGCGGCGGCGCTGGCGAGCCAAGTGCCACAGCGACCAACCCAAACCATGGCCCACCGCACGCAACCACGGCAAAGGCATGCGCGCCAACAAGCGCATAACAAAGATCAACAAATTCAGCATAATTTTTGGGGGCTGCTCAGGCCTGCCTGGGGGTTTTGTAGCGGGCATAGCCCCAGACGTATTGCGATGGGCACTGCAAAATCAACGACTCCATGGCCTGGTTGATCTGCACCACGGCGGTGTCCAGGTCAACCGACAGTTCGTGGCTCAGCGCCTGGGTGTGCAAGCGGTAACCGCGCCCCCAAGACAAGCGCTCTCCCCAGATGAGCACCACACGGGCGTTGGTTTGCAAAGCCAAACGCGCCGCCAAGGTCATGGTGTAAGCCGGTTGGCCAAAAAACGGGGCCCACTGGCCCATGCCCTCGGGCGGCACCTGATCGGGCAACAAACCCACGGCACGGCCTGAACGCAAGGCCTTGATCATTTGGCGCACCCCCGCCAAGGTGGTGGGCACCGCCTCCAGACCGGGTCTTTGGCGGGCCAAAGTCATCACCTCTCCCAAACCGGCATGGCGCGCAGGTCGGTAGAGCACCGTCAACGGACCGTGCAGCTCAGAAAAGCGCAGCGCCAGTGCCTGCGCCGTGATTTCAAAACAGCCCAAGTGCGGGGTCAAAAAAAGCACTCCTTGCCCGCTGGCGTAAGCGTCTACAGCAGCGCGGTCATCCTCCCAGACCAGTGGCGGCGTGCGGCCCAACCACAAGCGTGGCAATTCCGCAGACATGCGCCCACCCTGCCCCACAGCCCGCCACACCGTGCCCCAGTCCAAGCCCGCTTGGTGGGTATTGTCCAGAAAACGGTTTCTGTAGCGCCCCGACAGCAACCAGGCGGCCCAGCCCCCCATGCTGCCCAGCAGATGCAGGAGCCACAGAGGCCAACGGGAAAAGAAACGGAACCAAAAAAGCATAGAGGGGTGATTTTGCCTTGAACCGGAAACGGCGCGTCCTGCACGACAGCCAGCAGGTGTCGCCCGCCCCCGAAACAATGGCCCATTGGGCGCATGACATGGCCATCACCCACCCGCTGGATTTGATGGGCATTCACCCGTCAGTGGAGGTCTTTCGAATCGATTTGGCCCCAAAAAACAACCTGTTCAAGGGCGACATCAGCACCGCATGGTTTGCGGCACCCTCTTGAGCCGCTCAAAAAAATACCGAATCACCCCGCCCGCTTCACCGGTAAAAAATGCCCCGGGCTTGAAATACCCGCAAAAGCCCTTATCATTAGCACTCGAAGGAGTTGAGTGCTAACAACGCCCCTCCTCAGATTTCAACAGCACCCTTTTTCAGGTGTTTTTGTTTTTTTAACCCTTGTTTCAAATCCAGGAGATTCCATGAAACTGCGTCCTTTGGGCGATCGCGTGATCGTCAAGCGTATCGAAAGCGAAACCAAAACAGCCTCGGGCATCGTGATCCCCGATTCCGCTGCAGAAAAGCCCGATCAAGGTGAAGTCCTGGCCGTCGGCCCTGGCAAAGCCAACGACAAAGGCGACATCAAAGCCCTGAGCGTGAAAGTCGGCGACCGCGTGTTGTTCGGCAAGTACAGCGGCCAGACCGTCAAGGTCGACGGCGACGAGTTGCTCGTCATGAAAGAAGAAGACCTGTTCGCAGTAGTCGAGTGATTTGCGGGACAGACCGACAGACGCGCGAAGCGCCCTGTCGCTCTGTCCTCAACTGATTAATCAATTTTGGAGTTAGAAAAATGGCAGCAAAAGACGTAATTTTCGGCGGCGAAGCCCGCGCACGCATGGTTGAAGGCGTGAACATTTTGGCCAACGCGGTCAAAGTGACTTTGGGCCCTAAAGGCCGCAACGTGGTGTTGGAGCGTTCGTTCGGCGCGCCCACCGTGACCAAGGACGGTG
>CAJBLW010000092.1 GCA_903953985.1 uncultured Burkholderiales bacterium | reverse complement strand
CGTTGGCTTCGCTCGCGAAAGTGGACACGCTCAACACCGCTTTGTTCGCCACTCCCGCACAACATGCGCCGTTGAAATCATGTGTAAAGCGTTTGCCCATTTCAACCAAACTGTCAACGTTGACCTGTACTTTATTTGCCTTGTTCATTTTGAAACCTTTCAATGTCAGCAAGAAAATCTGCCACCTCATTTTCCCTGTTAACTCTGTCTTGAATCTGCCGCCCAATGGCCACTCAAAACAAGCGAAATCTCATCAACAGAGAAAGGCCTAAATTCACACCACCGCGTGACAAGCGATCTTGATGCCTTTGAAGTCGCGCAAAGCGGGGCGCTCTGCACGGCAGATGTCGGTGGCCTGCGGGCAGCGGGGGTGGAAGGTGCAACCTGTGGGCGGGCTCAAAGGGTTGGGCACTTCGCCTTGCACCGGGGTGCGGGCGCGGCCGGTGTCGTGCATTTTGGGAATCGCGTCCAGCAGCATCTTGGTGTAGGGGTGCTGCGGGTTGCCAAACAGCGTGTGTTTGTCGGCCAGTTCCACCAGTCGGCCCAAATACATCACGCCCACCTGGTCGCTCACATGGCGCACCACGGCCAGGTTGTGGCTGATGAACAAATACGTCAGACCCCGCTCGCGTTGCAGGTCTTTCATGATGTTGAGCACCTGCGCCTGCACGCTCACATCGAGCGCCGAGGTCGGCTCGTCGCACACCAAAAATTCCGGTGCCGTGGCCAGGGCGCGTGCAATCGAGATGCGCTGACGCTGCCCGCCCGAAAACTGGTGCGGGTACTTGACCATGTCCAGCGGCGACAAGCCCACCGACTTGAGCAACTCGGCCACACGTTCTCTCAGCTCATCGGCGTCCTTGATCAGGCCGTGCTCTTTGAGGGGCTCGCCAATGATGTTGTCCACCGTCCAGCGCGGGTTCAGGCTGGCGTAGGGGTCTTGGAAAATCATCTGGATGCGCTGGCGCATCTTTTGCGCGTCGGACGACTTGAAAGCGGCGTGCGCGTCTTGCCCGTCAAAAGTCAGGCCACCGCGTGTGGGCTCGTACAGGCCCACCAGCAGGCGGGCCACGGTGCTTTTGCCGCAACCCGACTCGCCCACCAAGGCCAGGGTTTTGCCGCGTTCGATTTCAAAACTCACGCCGTCCACGGCATTGAGCAGTTGGCGTGGTTTGCGCTCGATCACGCGGTTGAGCCAGGGGGCCGACACGTCAAAGGTTTTGGCCAGGTCGTGTGCCACGACCAGGGGTTGGGGTTTGGCGTTGGTCATGTTGTCGCTCATGCGGCGCTCCCGTCATGCAACCAGCAAGCGGCCATGTTGGCGCCCGCCTGGACCAAATCGGGCCGTTCCTGGCGGCAGCGGTCAAAGGCTTTGGGGCAGCGCGGATTAAAGGCGCAGCCTTGCGGGATGGCGTTCAGGCGCGGCATGGCACCATCAATTTGGTTCAGGCGTTCGCGGTCACTGTCCATGTCGGGGATCGAGGCCATCAGGCCTGCGGTGTAAGGGTGTGCCGGGTGGTTGATGACCTGGTGCACCGGGCCGATTTCGGCCACGCGCCCGGCGTACAGCACCGCCACACGGTCACAGGTTTCGGCGATCACGCCCATGTCGTGCGTGATCAACATCACGGCAGCGCCCCGGTCTTTGCAGACCTTTTTGAGCAAGCTGATGATCTGCGCCTGTATGGACACGTCGAGCGCGGTGGTCGGCTCGTCGGCCACGATCAGTTGAGGCTCGGCGGCCAAGGCCAGGGCGATCACCACGCGCTGGCGCATGCCGCCCGAAAACTGGTGCGGGTAATGGTCGATGCGCTCTTCGGCGGCCGAAATGCCGGTGTCCTTGAGCAGCTGGATGGCGCGCTGGCGTGCCTCCTGGGGCGTTACCGGCAGGTGGGCCAGAATGGTCTCGGTCAGTTGCTTGCCAATCGAGTACAGCGGGTTGAGCGAGGTCAGCGGGTCCTGAAAAATCGCACCAATTTTGCGGCCCCGAATGTGGCGCATCTCGTCGTTGTTCAGGTGATCGATGCGCTGGCCTTCCAGTAGGATTTGCCCCCCCGCCACACGGCCCGGTGGCTCCAACAGGCCAATGATGGCCGCGCCCGTGAGCGATTTGCCCGCACCCGATTCGCCCACCACGCCCAAAATTTCGCCGGGGGCGATGTCGAAAGAAATATCGTCGAGCGCACGCAAGGTACCGTGGCGGCTGGGGAATTCCACCACCAGGTTTTTAACTTGTAAAAGACTCATCGCAATCTCGGATTCAGCGCGTCGCGCAACCAGTCACCCAGCAAGTTGACCGACAAGGCGATCACCACCAGCATCAGGCCCGGGAAAATCGTGATCCACCACTCGCCCGAGAACAGATAGTCGTTGCCCACGCGAATCAGTGTGCCCAGCGAGGGCGAGGTGGGCGGTGCGCCCACGCCCAAAAATGACAGTGTGGCCTCGGTGATGATGGCTGTTGCCACCTGAATGGTCGCCAGCACCATGACGGGGCCCATCACGTTGGGCAGCACATGCTTGAACATGATGCGCAACGGCGCCACGCCCGTCACGCGGGCGGCCTGCACGTATTCTTTGTTGCGCTCCACCAAAGTGGTGCCGCGCACGGTGCGGGCGTATTG
>CAJBLW010000091.1 GCA_903953985.1 uncultured Burkholderiales bacterium | reverse complement strand
CGGCACGATCACGCTGGTCGAAATCAACCCCCAATTGACCGCCTGGGGCTTTGAACTGGGCGCGCAGGTCGCGTGCTACCAAACCAATGACGAGGGCGATATGGCTGAGCGCATCCACCGCGCCCACGGCGATGGTGTACAGGCCGTGGTCATCAACGCTGGGGCCTGGACGCATTACAGCTACGGCATCCGCGACGCGTTGGCCATCCTCAAGTGCCCCATCGTTGAGGTGCACATGTCGAATATCCACGCCCGAGAAGCGTTTCGCCACCATTCGGTGATCGCCGACATTGCCAAAGGCCAGATCGCCGGTTTTGGCGTGGACAGTTACCTGCTGGGCCTGCGGGCAGCTGTGTCGGCCGCCCGAAGCTGATCTGGCTGATTTGGCCGATTCCGTGTCTGCATCAGTCGCCCAGCGTATAACGCTGGCACAGCGCCAAAAATTCATCCAAGCGGGGCTCTAGCCCGGTCTCTTCTTGCAGCAAAGCGGCCACTGCCGGAGCCATGGTCGCAGCCTGTCGGGCATCCAGAAACAGCGCCCTCCAACGCCTGGCCAGCATGTCTTCCACTGTCCAGGCCCACTCGTGGCGGGCGGCAAACCGCACCATCCCCTCGGTCAAGCCCATCCCCAGTTCCCGCTCGGCGCCGGGCATGGCCAGCACCTGCTCGGCTTGGCTGCCCCACAAATGCAGGCCCGGGGCCTCGCTCAATGGGTGCACCGTCGCTGGATCGCCCTGCGCTGGTGCACCCACCAAGCGATGCAGGCGGGTGTCCACAGGGCCGTTCGGTGCCGGCGGCACATCGCCGTGGGCCTGCAGGGTATGCAAAACCTCCTCGGCCATGCTGCGGTATGTGGTCCATTTGCCACCGGTCACCGTGACCAGCCCTGGCGCTTCGCGGCGGATCAGGTGCTCGCGGGACATCTGGCTGGTCGACTGCGCGGCATCGCCCTGCCCTGCGGCCCCCACCAAGGGGCGCAGACCCACCCACACGCTGCGCACATCGCCGGGCCGCAGCGACAGACCAAACGCGTTGCGTGTTTCGCGGAACAAAAAGTCCAACTCTTCGGCCATGGGCTGCGGCTCGCGTGGCGCGTCGCTGCGCGGGGTGTCGGTGGTTCCAATTAAAGTGGCCCCCAGCCAGGGCACGGCAAACAACACCCGGCCATCGGCAGTGCGGGGAATCAGCACCGCTTCGTGCAGCGGCAAACACGCCCGAGTGACCACCAGGTGCACGCCCTGACTGGCCGTGACCAAGGCCTTTAGCGCCGGCCCTCCGGCTCCGTGTGGCAAGGCCATCCGGCGAAGTTCATCCACCCACACCCCCGCCGCGTTGACCACGCAGCGCGCCTGCACCGTGCGCAATGTGCCCCGCCGCGCATCGAGCAAGCGCACTTGCCAGCCGTTCTGTACTGGAATCAGCGCAGTCACGCGGGTGTGGTTGTGCATGCGAGCGCCTGCCCTCTGCGCGGTTTGGGCCAAGGCCAGCGCCAAACGGGCGTCTTCACACTGGCCGTCCCAATAACGCATGCCCGCCACCGCGCGCCCGACCATTCCCGCGATGCCCGGCATACCTTTGGCCAGCGTTTGGCGCGACACGGCCTCGGTATCGCCCAAGCTCAAACGCCCTGCAAGCCACTGGTACAGCTTCAGGCCCACGCCCATGAAGGCCCAATTCAGCCAACCGGCCACAGGCACCACAAAAGACAGCGGTTGCGCCAAATGGGGGGCCAAATGCAGCACGGTAGCGCGCTCGCGCAAGGCCTCGCGAACCAGACGCAGGCGACCTTGCACCAGGTAGCGCACACCGCCGTGCAGCAGCTTGGTGGACCGCGAGGATGTTCCGCTGGCAAAGTCGCGGGCCTCGACCAGCATGACACTGCGCCCTTCCAGCGCGGCTTGCAAAGCCACCCCCAAACCGGTGGCCCCACCCCCCACCACCACAAGATCACAGACCTCTGCCGTCGAATGCTCAGACTGTAAATTGCTCAAAATAATCCTTCAAAACATCAAGAATACATGATTACAATGATTCGTTTTTGATTTTTTGCTGAAAAAAGCGTGCAGCATAACCAAGACATTGGCCTTCGTGAAGACTTCTAATCTCCGTTAAAAAGCAAAAAACCATGGCCTTAAACCCCCGACAACTTGCCATCCTGCAATCCGTCCGCGAACAAGGCAGCGTCAAAACCGAAGAACTGGCCGAAGAGTTCGGAATCACCCTGCAAACCGCCCGGCGCGACATCCAACGCCTGAGCGAAGCGGCCGAGCTGGAGCGTTTTCATGGCGGTGTGCGTGCGCTGGACTCCTCTACCCGCAACATCACCTACGCCGAACGCCAACGCACCCAAGCCGGCGCCAAGCAAGACATTGCACGCCAAGTGGCCGCAGCCATTCCGCACGGGGCCAGCCTGTTCATGAACATCGGCACCACCGTGGAGGCCGTGGCCAGCGAACTGCTGCAGCACCGCGATTTGCGTGTGGTGACCAACAACCTTCACGTGGCCCGCATTTTGGCGGCCAATCCGCAGTGCGACGTGGTGGTGGCCGGCGGCACGCTGCGCCACGAAGATTTGGGTATCGTGGGAGAAGCCGCCTTGAACTTCATCCGCCAATTCAAGGTGGACATTGGCCTGATCGGCATCAGCGGTATCGACGCTGACGGCACACTGCGCGACTACGACATGCGCGAAGTCATGGTGGCCCGCGCCATCGTGGCGCAATCACGCCAGGTCTGGCTGGTGGCCGACCACAGCAAATTCGAGCGCCCCGCCATGATCGAAATGGCTCCGCTGAAAGTGGTGCACACCCTGTTCACCGACCTGGCACCAGCGCCGTCGCAGCAGCGGCTGATGGAAGAGTTGGGGGTGCGGTGTGTGGTGGCACAGTCCCCAGCTCAGGTTTGAATCCTGAACACTCGATTCAGCTTTTCTTGCGTGGTGGCAAGCCGGTGTGCTGCGTCAACAGCTGGCCTTTTTTAGGCTGCCCCATGCGCTTGGGCGCTGTCGACAACGACACCGAAGACTTGGCCCCCGCACCCGTGCTGTTCTTTCGCCGGGCACTTTGGTAGCCGTCTTCGGCCAGCGGCTGCCAATTAGGAATCAAATGGTGTTTGCCATTGCCAATCAAATCTGACCGGCCCATGGCCTTGAGGGCTTCGCGCAGCAGAGGCCAGTTGTTCGAGTCGTGGTAGCGCAAAAACGCTTTGTGCAGGCGGCGGCGTTTGTCGCCTTTGACCACGTCCACTTTTTCGCTGTCGCGGGTGATTTTGCGCAGCGGGTTGCGGGTGGAGTGGTACATGGCCGTGGCTGTGGCCATGGGGCTGGGGTAGAAGGTCTGCACCTGGTCGGCCCTGAAGCCGTTCTTTTTGAGCCAGACGGCCAGGTTCATCATGTCTTCGTCGCTGGTGCCGGGGTGGGCGGCGATGAAATACGGGATGAGGAACTGCTTTTTGCCCACTTCTTCGCTGTACTTGTCGAACATCGACTTGAAGCGGTCGTAGGTGCCGATACCAGGTTTCATCATCTTGGACAGTGGGCCGCCCTCGGTGTGCTCAGGCGCGATCTTGAGATACCCGCCCACATGGTGCTGCACCAGCTCTTTCACATACTCGGGCGACTGCACGGCCAGGTCGTAACGCAGACCGGAGCCGATCAGGATTTTCTTGATGCCCTTCAGGTTGCGCGCCCGGCGGTACATGTTGATCAGTGGGCCGTGATCGGTGGTCAGGTTCTGGCAGATACCGGGGAACACGCAGCTAGGTTTGCGGCAGGCCGATTCGATCTCGGGGCTCTTGCAGCCCAGGCGGTACATGTTGGCTGTAGGGCCGCCCAAGTCAGAGATGACGCCGGTGAAGCCTTTGACCTTGTCGCGGATGTCTTCGACCTCGCGGATGACCGATTCTTCGGAGCGGCTTTGGATGATGCGGCCTTCATGCTCTGTGATGGAGCAAAAGGTACAGCCGCCAAAGCAACCGCGCATGATGTTGACGCTGAAGCGGATCATCTCCCAAGCAGGGATTTTGGTCGCGTGGTCGTGGCTGCCGTTTTCGTCGGCATAGCGCGGGTGCGGGCTGCGGGCATATGGCAGGTCGAACACATGGTCCATCTCTGCGGTGGTGAGCGGGATGGGCGGCGGCGTGATCCACACGTCGCGGGCGGTGTGGCCTTCGCCATGCGCTTGCACCAGGCAGCGGGCGTTGCCGGGGTTGGTCTCCAGGTGCAGCACGCGGTTGGCGTGGGCATAGAGCACGGCGTCTTGCTTGACCTGCTCATAGCTGGGCAGGCGGATCACGCTTTTGTCGCGCGGCGGCACTTTGTGCGTGCCTTTGCCACGCAGGGCTGGGTTGGGCACAAAGGTGAGCGGCTGAGTGATGGGCTGAATAGCGGCTTGCACGGTGCGGGCTTGGGCCACGGCGGCAGACAAATCAGTCTCGATGTTTTTGGCGTTGTGGCCTTCGGCCACTTCTTTGGCTTCTTCCTCACGGGCGCAAGTGGCGCCCTGCTCCCGCGCCTGGTCCGAAATCATCAAATACGGGTTGATGTGTGCCTCAACGTGGCCAGGCGTGTCCACGCTGGTGGAATCAATCTCGAACCAACCCTCTGGGGTTTCGCGGCGCACAAAGGCGGTGCCGCGCACATCGGTGATCTGCTGCACGGGTTCGCGGGCAGCCAGGCGGTGGGCAATCTCGACAATGGCCCGCTCTGCGTTGCCATAAAGCAGCAAGTCGCATTTGCTGTCCACCACCACCGAGCGTCGCACTTTGTCAGACCAGTAGTCGTAATGCGCGATACGACGCAAGCTGCCTTCTATGCCGCCCAGCACGATGGGCACATCGGGGAAGGCTTCACGGCAGCGCTGGCTGTAAACAATCGCGGCACGGTCCGGCCGCTTGCCGCCCACATCACCTGCGGTGTAGGCGTCGTCGGTGCGGATTTTGCGGTCCGCCGTGTAGCGGTTGATCATGGAGTCCATGTTGCCGCTGGTCACGCCCCAAAAGAGGTTGGGTTGGCCCAAGGCCTTGAAGGCCTCGGCGCTGGTCCAGTCGGGCTGGGCGATGATGCCGACTCGAAAACCCTGGTTTTCCAGCATGCGGCCGATCACGGCCATGCCAAAGCTGGGGTGGTCCACGTAGGCGTCGCCCGTGACCAGCACGATGTCACAGCTGTCCCAGCCCAGTTGGGTCATTTCTTCGCGGCTCATCGGCAAAAACGGGGCCGTGCCAAAGCGCTGCGCCCAATACTTGCGGTAACTGGTCAGGGGTTTCGCGTCGCGCGGGAAGAAAGAGACGTCGACAAAGGCGTTCATGGGCGGTCGTTCGGGGTAACCCGCTAGTGTAGGGGCACTGCGGTGGGCCTGAAGCTTGCGCGGGTATTTTGTCGGGTAGTCGCCCGGGAGCTTCCCCGGAGACGTTATTGATTCGGCACGGTGAAGTTTATTTTTTTTTCATCTCGGCCTTCAGCCGGGATCCAGAATGCACAGCAGGTCTTTGCAAAAAGCAGTGCTCAACGCTGGATCCCGGGTCTTCGCCCGGGATGACAAAGACGGGACAAAAACAAAGGCCATTCAAACTTCATCGGGCCGGATCCATAAAGCCTGCAGCCAGCCCCGTCCTCATAGGTCTTTTTGCGCCCGCTCGATCAGGTCCACAAAGGCTGGGGCGTCGCCCAAGGCTTGAGCGGCCAGCAAAGCCAGTTTGACCAAAAAGAGTTCGGATTTTTCGGGGCCTGCGGCATCAATGGCCAAGGCCAGTTGGTCGTAGGCGGTTTCCAGGCCGGCAATGTCCAGACCAGTGGCGTTGTTCATGGGGCTTCTCCGGTGGTGGCTTGGACAAGGGCAGCGTCCAGGCTGTGGGCATCAAGGTGCAACCAGCGGGCGCAAATGTGTTGGTCGGGGCGCAAGAGGTAAGCAGCGCCGGGGGTGGTCACGCCGTAGCGGCTGTGCACCCGACCTTGAGTGTCGGACAGCACCTGCAGCCAAGGCGCTTCGGTCGGTCTTTCCACCAGGCCCGCCTCTGAGTGGCCAGACGGCGCGATGCAAGTGAGCCGCAATGGGAAACCCTCTGCATGCCATTGGGCAACGCCGTCACGCAGCTCGGCGGGCAAGTGCTCTGCTGCGCCAAACCACAGCAGGTCAAAACCACCGCCCAGGTGGTCCAGCAAAAACTGCGTGTCCGACAGGCGAACATTGAGCGGCGGCGCACCGTGCGCGGGACCGTCCTGGAACTGCGCGTTGTCGTCCACGCTGCAGTTGAGGCTGGAGTGGCTGTAGGCGTGCGGGCGCGAGGTGCGCCAGTGGTAGAGCGGGCGCACAAAGGCTTCGCTGAGCGAGAGCGACAAGACGGCGTCGCGCAGCAAGCGAAAGCCGCGTGTGGGCGGGGTCATGAAGCGGGTGCTTTTGCCCGCTTCTTCGATGATTTCCCAAGCCGCGGCCACGCGCTCGGCGCTGTAGTTGGCCAGCAAAGCCGCAGAGGCCTGACCCCGGCACACCAGCCCCAGCCGCCAGGCCAGGGCCTGCGCGTCCTGAAAACCGGTGTTTGCACCCCGTACACCAAAAATTGGCAGCAAATGGGCAGCGTCGCCCATGAACAAGGTGCGCCCCACCAGGTAGTCGGGCAAGGTGAGCGTGCGGGCTGAATAAACCGAGCACCAGTCCATCTCCCAGGGCTTGTCGGCGTGGCCGATCATCGCCAGTTGGGCGTTGATGCGGGTTTTGAGTGATTCGGGCGACAAGGCTTGCTCGGGCGTTTCGCCCTCGGGCAGTTGGTAGTCCACGCGCCAGATGCCCAGGGGCTCGCGGTGCAGCAGCACGGTGTTGCCG
>CAJBLW010000090.1 GCA_903953985.1 uncultured Burkholderiales bacterium | reverse complement strand
GCACCAAAGCGCCCGCGTGACCCATGGTGTCGCTATAAGCTTCAGGTAACAACTCCACCTGATGGCCGGCATCCTTCAAGGCTTGAATCAAGACTGGGTCAAAGCGGTTCTCAAGTTTAAGGGAGGTGCTGACGTCTCCCCAAGTGCGGCCCAGCAGCCAACGCGGCGCAGTGATGGCCTGTTGCAAGGACTGTCCAAATCGCGCATATCGCGTGAACACTGCGGCCTGCGTTTGCGGCTGACCCTCACCACCCATCGTGCCGTAGGGCATGACGCGGCCATCGTCGAAATGCGCCAAGGACGGATTGAGCGTGTGAAAGGGTTTGCGCCCAGGCTCGAGCACATTGAGTGCGCGCGGGTCCAGTGAAAAACTGCTGCCCCGGTTCTGCAAAGTCACACCGGTGTCGCGCAGCACTACACCCGAACCGAACTCCCAATAAACACTTTGAATGAAGCTAACAGCGCGGCCTTGTGCATCAACTGCGCCCATCCAGATGGTGTCTCCAGGAGCAGCAGGGTCTGGCCAAGGCAGCGCCTGCGTTTGGTCGATCTCGGCGGCTAACGCATCTAAGGACCCAGCCGTGAGAAAGCTTTGCGGATCGGCTGGTAAACGACGCGGATCGGTGACCACGCGCTCGCGCACTCGAAAGGCTCGCTTGGTCGCCTCGACCAAGCCGTGCAGGTGGGCAAAGCCTTCGCCCTCCTCCACGCCTAGGCGGTCAAACAAGCCCAAAATCATGAGCGCTGCCAGACCTTGGGTTGGGGGCGGCAGGTTGTAAACCGTGGCATCAGCCAGGCGTACCGACAGAGGCTGCACCAATTGGGCCGAATAAGCAGCGAAGTCAGACTGGCGCAAAGGGCTTCCCAGACTTTGCAGTTCATGGGCCATGCGCTGGGCAATGCTACCCCGGTAAAAATCATCCAGCCCGTGCTCGACCAAGGTTCTCAATGTTTTGGCCAAGGCCGGTTGGCGCAGCAAGTAACCTGGCGGGGGCGGCGCGCCGTTAACCAAAAAAGCATCGGCAAAGCCCGGCACGTCTTTCAAACCCGGTAGCTTTTGCGCTGTCAATTCGCTTTGCCCAGCAGTTACGGGTACCCCCTTCTCCGCATGGCCAATTGCGTCTGACAGCAGACGAGAAAGTGGGAGCGCTTGGCCCCAGGGTGCGGCAACTTCAAGCGCCTTGGCCCAGCCACCGACGGTGCCAGCCACGGTCAGTGCGGCCTTGGGGCCACGCGGCGGAATCACCGCATCGCCGGCATAAAAGTCGAGCGTGGCCAAGCCAGCAGCGCTGCCGCAAGCATCAATCGCCACAGGCGGTTTGCCTGGCTCGTGAATCAACCAGAAACCATCACCACCAATGGCGTTCATGTGTGGATACACCACAGCAATAGCGGCAGCCGCGGCCACCATGGCTTCTATGGCATTGCCCCCTTCGCGCAAAACATCTCGACCCGCCTGCGCAGCCAAATGGTGCGGGGCTACATGCATGCCGCCCAAAGCACTCAATGTACGAATCATGTCTATCCCTTTGAAATAAGTTGGTTAACCATGTATCAATATGTTCATCAAAACCTTGAGCTCATCCAAGGTTTTTTTTCGCTCAAGTCAAACTTCAATCCTTGCGCACTACCCCCGCCTTGGACAACATGGCATGCAACAAAACATTGCAGCCAGCGGCGATGTGCTCTGGCTTGGCGTCTTCGATTTCGTTGTGGCTGATGCCATCTTTGCAAGGGATAAAAATCATTCCGCTGGGAGCCAAGCGCGCGGTGTACACCGCATCATGTCCTGCACCTGAGACCACCTGCATGTGGCTGTGACCTAGGTGCTTGGCGGCATCTGTGACGGCTTGTGCGCATTCGGCATGGAAGACTTGGGCCGGATAGCTAGAAACCAATTCAATCTGAATGCTTTGGCCGGTTTCTTCTTGTAAGCGCTGCGCCAAGGCCTTGACCTTATCGGCCATAGCGTCCACGCCCGCATCGGTCGGGTGACGCAGGTCGATACTGAACTTAACCCGTCCGGGGATGACGTTGCGACTGTTGGGGTGGACTTGCACCATGCCCACGGTGCCGCGCCCCTCTGGCGCGTATTGCTGCGCTACAGAGACCACAGCTTGCATCAAGGTGGTGGCCACTTGCAGTGCGTCGCGTCGCAAAGGCATCGGGGTGGGCCCGGCGTGCGCCTCCATGCCCATCACCGTGCAATCGAACCAGCGGATGCCCAGCACCCCGGTGACCACGCCAATCGTCACCCCTGCATCTTCAAGCACTGGGCCTTGCTCAATGTGGGTTTCAAAATAAGCGCCTATGGGGTGTTGACCCGGCACCTCGGTGCCCAAGTAGCCAATGCGCTCGAGCTCATCGCGCACGGATTTGCCGTCTTGGTCGCGGGCTTGGTAAGCGTGCGCCAATGAGAACGCACCGGCAAACACGCCCGATCCCATCATCACCGGCACAAAACGCGAACCTTCTTCGTTCGTCCAAAAAGCCACCTCAATGGGCGCTTCGGTTTCAATGCCATGGTCGTTGAGACAGCGCACCACTTCCAAGCCAGCCAAAACGCCGTAATTGCCATCGAACTTACCACCGGTAGGTTGTGTGTCAATGTGGCTGCCCGTCATGATGGGAGGCAAATAAGGGTTGCGCCCAGGCCTGCGCATGAATACATTGCCAATTTGGTCCAATGTCACCGTCATGCCCGCTTCGCGTCCCCATTGGGTGACCATGTCGCGGCCCTGGCGGTCTAAGTCGCTCAGCGCCAAACGGCACACCCCGCCTTTGACGGTGGCGCCAATCTGGGCCAAGTCCATCAAAGCCTGCCAAAGTCGCTGGTCATTGATGCGCAAATCAGGTAAGGGGTGTGAGTCAAGTTTCATGGGGCAGTTCTTTGCAAATGTCGATGAGTCATGCGTGTTGTTGTCTGCAACGTGTGGTGGCTTATGCCATGATATCTGCTATGCAAAATCTGTCCCAATCCGCGCATGTAGGGCTTACCCACTCGGCAAGCGTGCGCGTTCAAAACCTCACAGCACAGGCCTTTGAACCTTACGGCCAAGTGTTGCAGCTCGACGCGCCAGGCCAACGCGCCATCAACCAAGGCACCAGTTCGCGCTTGAACCTGCTTGCTGCTTTGGACTTGCATGGCGCCAACGGCCAAGCAGTTTTGGCGGTATTCCATGCCCAAGCGCAAAGCCCGCGCACGCCTTGCCAAATGCTCGAGCGCCACAACTGGGGCAGCCAAAGCTTTGTGCCTTTGTTGGGTGCGCGGTGCCTGCTTTGGGTGGCCACAGGAGATGCAACCCCCGACTTGAACACCTTGGCTTGTTTTGAGGTGAGCGGTCAACAAGCTTTTACCTTGCACAAAGGTGTTTGGCACCACCCCTTAATGGCTTTGGAAGCCAGCTCGTTTTTGGTGATTGAACGCCAAGGTCCGCAAGAGGACTGCGAGGTTTTCACCTTGCTCCAAGCCGTCCACCCGACCTGGCCAGCGGACTGACTCAGCCCCATGTTTCTTAACTCAGCGCAGCGTGGATGCGTTCGGCCAAGCGCACCAAGCTGCGGTCGCTGCCCACCGGCCCCACCAATGAGATACCTAAGGGCGCGCCTTGGCGCTGGGCCAAGGGCAAACTCAACTGCGGCAAGCCCGCTAAACCCGCACCGCACAGCATGCGCGTGGCGCGGTTGCGGTAAACATCCAGATCGGCTTCCGAGGCAGTGATCAGCGGCGCCACATCGGGCATGGTGGGCATGAGCAAAACGCCATCGGTGCCCAATATGCGCCCAATGTGTGCGCGCCAGCGTTGACGAAATTCCTGGGCCGAAGCCACGGTGGCGTCGCTTAGTTCAGACGACCACTGAAACCGCTCTGCCACACCCGGGCCGAGTACAGGTGCAAAGCGCTGGATGAAAGCTCCATCCACATCCCAGGCCTCGCGCCCTTGAATGGCGCGAAAGTGCCAGAACATGGTGTCAAAGTCGTCAAGCACGACGTTGACCGTGCGGGCTTTGCCAAGGCACTCTTCAATTTGCCCGCGCACCGGCTTCAATGCCTTGACGGCTGCAGGTGCGGCCAAACCCCAAATGTCGTTAGGGACCAGCAAGCGCACGCTGTCTGGCAAGGCTTGGGTATCTTCACCCAACAGTACATCAGCCACCCTGGCAAATGTGGGTACATCTCGGGTGAACCAACCGCAGG
>CAJBLW010000089.1 GCA_903953985.1 uncultured Burkholderiales bacterium | reverse complement strand
GGCTACGTGATCAACGTGGCCAGAGGCAAGCATTTGGTCGACGAGGACCTGCTCGCCCTCATCGACAGTGGCCACCTGTCAGGGGCCACACTGGATGTGTTCCGCACCGAGCCGCTGCCTGCAGGCCATGTGTTTTGGCAACACCCGAAAATCACCGTCACGCCTCACACCTCGGCGCGCACTTTGCGCGAAGAAAGCATCGCGCAAATCGTCGGCAAAATCCAGGCTTTGCAGCGTGGCGAGCCGATCAACGGCGTGGTCGATCACCAACGCGGCTATTGAACATCCAAAGAACCCCATGAATATTCCCTCACGCGTTCAACTCATCGACGTCGGCCCTCGCGATGGCCTACAAAACGAAAAGCAGCCTGTGCCCGCGGCGGTCAAGATCGAGCTGGTGCACCGCCTGCAGGCAGCAGGCCTGACCGAGATCGAGGTCACCAGCTTCGTCAGCCCCAAGTGGGTGCCGCAGATGGCCGACAACGCCGAAGTGATGGCCGGCATCCAGCGCCAGGCGGGGGTGCTTTATTCGGTGCTCACGCCCAACATGGTCGGTTTTCAGGCGGCGGCGGCTTCGCGCCCGGATGAGATCGTGGTGTTTGGCGCGGCCAGCCAGGCCTTCAGCCAGAAGAACATCAACTGCTCGATCGAAGAAAGCATGGCGCGCTTTGCGCCCGTGGTGCAAGCGGCCCTGGCGGCAGGCATGGCGGTGCGTGGTGCGATGAGTTGTTCAGTGGGTTGCCCCTATGAGGGCGATGTGCCGGCGGCCAGCGTAGCCCATCTGGCAGGTTTGATGAAGCAGATCGGGGTGCAACGTGTGGACATGGCCGACACCATTGGCACGGGCACACCGCTCAAGGTGCAAAAGGCCATAGAGGCCACCCTGCAGCACTTTGACATCGACCATATCTGCGGCCATTTTCACGACACCTATGGCCAGGCACTGGCCAACACCTTGGCTGCTTTGCAAATGGGAGTCTGGAACTTTCAGTCTTCGGTGGCGGGTCTGGGCGGCTGTCCTTACGCCAAGGGGGCCACGGGCAATGTGGCCACCGAAGACGTGGTGTACATGCTGCACGGCATGGGCATTGATACGGGCATTGACCTGGACAAACTGGTGGATGCAGGTGCGTTCATCAGCGACTTTTTGGGCCGCAAACCCAATTCGAACGTGGCCAAGGCCATGTTAACCAAGCGGGCGGGTTGAGCCATGTGCGGTGCAGAACTTCATGTGCTGCCCGAAGGCGTTCAGCGGGTTTCTCGTGCGCTGCAAGACGCCGGGCATCCGCATGCCCCGGTCATGCTGGATGGCGCGGCCCGCACCGCGCAAGAGGCCGCCGATGGCCTGGGTGTGCAGCTGGGGCAGATCGCCAAGAGCGTGATTTTCAAGCGCAAGGAAGACGGCGTGGCGGTGCTGGTGGTCACCTCGGGCGACCGGCGCGTGGATGAGAAAAAAGTCGCTGCCTTGGTGGGCAAAATCGGCCGTGCCGATGCCGATTTCGTCAAGGCCCACACGGGCTTCACGATTGGCGGCGTGTCCCCCGTGGCGCACCTGAACCCCCCAGTGACCTTGCTCGACCAAGACCTTTGGCGCTTCGAAGAAATCTGGGCCGCTGCCGGGCATTCCTATGGCGTGTTTCGCTTGCGGCCCCAGGATTTGCCCAATTTGACCCAGGCCAATCCTGCCGATGTGGTCCAGGACAGCAGCCATGACACGGCGCTGTCGAGTCCTGCGCAAGCACCCCAACCCAAGGAGGCCCCATGAATGCGCGCATCAAGCAGCTGGCGCAGCGCGCTGAGCAGGTGCTGACCCAGCCCCAGCCCCATGTGCC
>CAJBLW010000088.1 GCA_903953985.1 uncultured Burkholderiales bacterium | reverse complement strand
GCGTTTGAAGAAGCCATGGGCCAATACATCGACGCTTACTTGGAGCACATGAACCTGGAAGAAAACGTCATCTTGCCCGAAGCCGAACGCTGTTTTTCAGAGGAAGATTGGAAGCTGCTGGACGCGGCGTTTGCCGAAAACGCCGACCCGCTCACGGGCCAATACCGGCCCACCGAGGCCTATGAAAAACTCTTCACCCTGATCGTCACAAGAGCGCCTTCACCCATTGGCTTGGGATGAGGCGTGCAAGCGGGTCAGAACATCCACTTGGTCCCGATCGTCACCAGGTTTTGACCGGCCTGTCGGCCCACGCTGCCATCGAGCTGTAGCTTGGGCAGGATGTTGGTGCGCAAGCCCGTAGCCCAAGTGGGTTTGTCGTGTTGTTGGCCATAAACTTCCACGTGGGCGGTGAGGTCACCATATGCACGCTCCCAGGCCAGGCCCCATGTGCCGATGCGTTGGGTATTGGAAAAATCAAGAGACCCCAAATTGGTATGCAGGCTGCCCAATGTGCCGTGGTTACACGTGAACAGGGCGTTCACATACCCTTTGGATGTATCACCCGTGGTGCGGACTGTGCCCAGCACGGCGCCCAAATTACAGCCGTTTTCCTGTGATGGGGTAATGCGAAACTTGGCCTGAACGTTCAAGGTTTCAAGCCCTGTTTTCGGATCACGCGCCAGGCCTGCACCCAGCTCCACATTTTGGACCGGCGAATAGGCGGGTGCGATGGTCCAACTTCGCGCGCCGCTCGGACCGCGTGTCCACCAGCCTTCAACATGACCTTCGCCCACGTCGTTCACATTGGCATCGTCCACGGTCAAAGGTCGGCCGGCTTGGACGCTGAGCACGAAGCCCAAGCCCAGCCATAAAAACAGGACCTTGCGGGCGTGTGTTTGAGAAATGGTGATCATGGGTGGCGATGATAAAACGAGATTGAATCATATGCGTGGGTTGCAGCGCAGAAATAGCTTGCGCTGGAGTCAGCTCGCGTAATCAGGACTTTCGCGTTGCAGTTTGCGCAGCAGCGACGGCCAAACAAACGCACCGCCCAGGCCGCCCGTTTGCACACGCATGGCCGTTGCTACGCCAGTCAGGATTTGGGGGTCCACCGCCGTGAGGTCTTCCGGGCCAGACTGTCCAGCCAGCGCATCGACCTGGATGCGGCAGGTGTTCTCAAACGTGTACATCGACAAAAACGCATCGGCAATGGTTTTGCCTACGGTGAGCAAGCCATGGTTGCGCAGCATCAGGTAATTGGCCTCGCCCAAATCGGCCTGCAGGCGCAGCTTTTCGTCATCGCGAATGGCCACGCCCTCGTAGCCATGGTAGGCCAGCGAGGCCAGCACAAACGTGCTTTGCTGGCTGATGGGCAGTACCCCGTGCGCCTGCGCGCTCACGGCTACGCCGGCCCGGGTGTGGGTGTGCAACACGCAGCCGGCATCGGGCCGCGCCTCATGCACGGCGCTGTGGATCACAAAGCCCGCTGGGTTGACCGGAAAGGGGCTGTCGTGCAGCTTGTTGCACTGCATGTCCACCTTCACCAAGCTGGACGCGGTGATCTCGTCAAACATCAGGCCATAGGGATTGATTAAAAATTGGTGATCATCGCCCGCCACCGACTCGGGCAGCTTGGCGCTGATGTGGGTGAACACCAGATCGCTCCAGCCGTACAGCGCCACCAGCCGGTAACACGCGGCCAAGTCCAGCCGCAGCTGCCATTCGTCGGGGTGAACACTGTCTTTTAAAGAAGGAATCTCAAACGCCATGGCTGTGCTCCGCAGGTCAGCAAAAGGGATTCAGCTTAGCGTCAAGCGGGGTGGGGGGATGACTTGTTGGTGACTGGACGGCTCTTCGCAGCGCCAAGATAAAATCGAGCATCGGAATTAACCCGGTCGCGTCAAATCCTCCAGCCGCATCAGCCAAGCCCTGGCGTGCACTCCGCGATCGGCCACAGCCCCACACATCTCATCCGAGGCTTGCAGTTGCCCGCACACCGCAGGTCGTTCGGGTTGCCCAAAAATTTTGCAGCGCAGCTGTTCGTCAAGTTGCACGCAGGGCACGCCCGCAGGTTTGCCTTTGGGCATGCCTGGGATGGGCGAGGAGATGGAGGGTGCGGTGCAACAAGCGGCGCAGCCGGGGCGGCAGGTCAGAGTCATCCGGTTCAGCGCGGCCACAGGGCCCACAGTTGCAGGGGCTGCTTCAGGCGCCCGGCCAGCTCGCCCGCTGCCGGGCCGGAGCCCGCGTAATAGTCGGCCCGCACGGCGCCCACGATGGCGGTGCCGGTGTCTTGGGCCAGCACCAGGCGGTCAAAAGACGTTTGCGGTCCGGTTGACTTCATCCACACCGGGGTGCCGTAGGGGATGCTGCGGCGGTCCACCGCAATCGAGCGCTCGGCCGTGAGCGGCACGCCTTGTGCGCCTTTGGGGCCGGGCGGCACGCTGCCCTGGGGCACGGTTTCTTCGCGGAAGAACACCACACGCGGGTTTTGCCACAGCAGCTCGTTCACCCGCGAGGGGTTGCGGTCCATCCAGGCTTTGATGCCGGGCCAGCTCGCGTCGGTGATCAGGCGGCGGTCGAGCAGCCAGCGGCCAATGCTTTTGTAGGGCTGGTCGTTGGTGGCGGCGTAGGCCATGCGCACCCAGCGCTGGCGGCCGTCGGGCTCGGTCACGTTCACCAGGCCTGAGCCTTGAATG
>CAJBLW010000087.1 GCA_903953985.1 uncultured Burkholderiales bacterium | reverse complement strand
GTCTGCGTGCCCGTGGTTTGCCATTGCTGCTGCAGCGCATCGGCCATGCTGTTTAGCGCGGCTTGCCAGCTGGCCAGGCGCTGCTGGTCGGCCGTGCTTTGCAGGGCGTGTTGTTCGGTTTGGGTCTGGCCCACTTGTGCGACCAAGGCCTGGGCGCTGCGCTCGAAGTTCTGGCCAAAGGCCGCGAGCGTCTGGCCCACGCGCTCGCTCATGCGGGCGTTGCTTTGCTCGTGCAGGCTCAGTGTTTGGGCGCTGGTGTGCGCCAGCGTGGCGGCGGTGGCCGTGAGCTGCGCGTGCACCTCGGCCAGTTGCTGCTGGGTGTTGTGCAGCAGGCGCTCGTTCAGTTTTTGGGCCTGTTCGGCCAGCTGCGCCATGGTGGCTTGCACCACGGGGCGAATGCCGTCGCTGGCCAGTTGCAGGCTTTGGCCGAGGCTGGTGCGCAGCGACTGGTCCACCGATTGCGCGAGACCCGTGTAGGCGCTGTGCACTTCACGCTGCACCTGTTGCTGAAAGTTGTGTTGGCTGGCCAGCAATTGGGTGTGGGTCTGTTCGGTGCTGCTGGCCATCTGGGCCATCAGGGCTTGCAGTTGCTGCAGCACTTGCGGCAGGGCTTGGGCCTGCTGCTGCAAGGCCTGGTAGCTCTCTTGCCGCTGGTGCGTGAGCGAAAAACGCTGCAGCTGGGTGTGGGCCAGGGTGTCGAGTTGCTGCGAAGACAGGGCCCGTTCACGGCGGGCCAGACTGCTCATTAGGCCCAGCATGGCCGAGGTGGCCACGCCCGCGACCGAGGTGCCAAAGGCCAGGCCTAGGCCTTTGATGGGTTCAGAAAACGCGGCCCGCACGCCCGCAATGGAGTTGGAACCTTCGAGTGCGAACACCGCACCGTTGAGTGTGACCACCATGCCCAAAAAAGTGCCCAACATGCCCAGCATGACCAACAGGCCCACCAGGTAAGGGGTGAACACCGGGCCGGGCAGGGCCACGCGCTCGCCTTGCACCCGCTGGCGCACCGGGTTTTGCAAGGCCGCAGGCAAGGTGATGAGCCAATCGGTCAGCTGCGCCAAATCGGCCGGGACCTGGTTCAGGCCTTGGTTGAGATCGTTCGTGGTGGCGCGGTATTGGCGCAGCTCCCAAGCGCCAAAGCCATAAACCGCGCCAATGAGCAGTGTCATGACCAGCACCAAAAAGTGGCTGTTGGCCACGGCCGCCGCGACCCAAATCAAGGCCAATGCGCCCAGACTAAAGGCGATCAAAAAAGAAAAACGTTTCATGGTGTGTGTGGGGCTTGAGCGGTGAGGGCTTCGAGCAGTCCGAGGCTCGGTTGCAGTCGGGTGTCGAGTTCGGCCAGCAAGGCCGTGCGCAAGCTCTGGCGCAAGGGCATCAGCCAGCCGCTCGGGTCGGTTTTGGCCTGGGCCTGCAGGTGCAGCTTGAGGCTTTGTACAAAGCGCTTTTCCAGCAGCTTGGATGTTTTGGCCAGCAGCGCCGCTTCGCGTTCGGTGAGGATGTTTTCAAAAGCGGTGTCGAGTGCGGCCAGTTGCTGCCCTGCGCCGCCGCGTTGGCTCAGCTGCAGGCGCAGCTGGGCGCGCAAGCTGCGCAGCGTGCTTTCCATTTGCCGCTGGTGTGCTGCCACAAAGCGGCGGTAGGGCTCAAACGCGGTCTTGATCTCCACCGGCTCGTCCAAAACCGAAGCGGGCATGTCGATGCGCGCCAGGCCTGTGCCCGCTGGGGCGCCTTGGGTGATGGATTCGACCAATTGAGCGCGCACTTTGTCCACATGCTTGGCCAGTGCCTCGGGGGCGATCAGGACCATGCGTTGCACGGGGGCAGGCAGGCAGGTGGGTGGTGCAGCACTGGCGGTCTCGGGGGGCAGCACGCCGTGCAACGCAATGGCTTGTCGAAAATCCAGCCAGTCGCCCAGTTTTCGCCCTACATCCTCTGCCTGACGGGCAGGAGCAAGCAGGGCGCTCTCGGTCAGAAAACGCACCAAGCTGGCGCTGTAAAGGCTGGCACGCGGCAGGGCTCGCGTCATGGGTGTGTGAGGGTGTTGAATCGGACAAGCAGAACCGAAGGCTCTTGTGGCAACGGGCGCAGAGCGCTCACGTCATGAACTGCCTCAAGCGGCAGAGCAAAGATTTTAACCCTTGCAGTTCTCGCAGATTCTTCTGTTTTGAATTCCAAAGGAGTCAGTTAGGACGCTATTTCAGAGGCATTCACCCCTGACCCAGCCCTTCAAAGCTTCAGTTTGTGCGCGAGATGAACAGGCGGGTCCAGGAGGCTTGCGACTGCGTCAGAAAGTTGTGCAGCGCAGGCTGGGCGGACAAACCCAGCACTTGGGCCGCCTGAAGCAGTGACGCCAAGGGGTCAGACAGGTCCAGCGCCAAAGCGCCGTTTTGTTTGCTGAGCTTTTCACCATTGGCGCCCAGCACCAATGGCGTGTGCAGGTACTGGGGGGTGGGCAGCCCCAAGGCGCGCTGCAGAACGATTTGCCG
>CAJBLW010000086.1 GCA_903953985.1 uncultured Burkholderiales bacterium | reverse complement strand
TGCTGGTCGAGCAAAACGCCAGCCGCGCCCTGGCCATTGCCGACCGGGGTTATGTGATGGACTCGGGTCTCATCACCATGACGGGCGTGGGGAAGGACATGCTCGAAGACCCCAAGGTGCGCGCAGCCTACCTGGGCGAGTGATCAAAGCCCCTTGCCTAGGCGCCACCCTTGACTCTCATGAGTCCCCCCGGACTCTAATTAGTCCACCGGACTTTCAAGAGTCACCCCGGACTTTCAAGAGTCACCCCGGACTTGATCCGGGGTCGATCACTTGCCCCACATCAGAGTCTCTCCTGGGCAGGTGGGCGTTCAGCTCTTGGCCTTATCGGCCTCGGAGGTGAATGAATCGGCGTAAAACTCTTCTTCTGGCAAACCGCCTTGCGCCAAGTAGTCGCGTTTGGCCGAGTCCACCACGATGGGTGCGCCGCAGGCATAGACTTGATGAGCCGATAGATCCGGGAAGTCCTGCAGCACCGCCTGGTGCACAAATCCGCTTCGGCCCGTCCAGTGGTCTTCGGTTTCGGCGTTTGAGATCACGGGCACATAGCGCAGGTTGGGCATTTCGGCCAAGCGCGCTTCGACCCAGTCGGCCATGTACAGGTCGGCCGGACGGCGTCCACCCCAATACAGTGTGGCCGGGCGGGTGATGCCGCGGTGCTGCATGTGCTCAATCAGCGCCTTGATGGGTGCAAAGCCCGTGCCCGAGGCCAGCAGCACGATGGGCTTGTCGCTGTCCTCGCGCAGGTAAAAACTGCCGTACGGGCCTTCGGCGCGCAGGATGTCTTTTTCCTTCATGGTGCTGAACACCGGGTCGGTGAACTTGCCGCCGGGCATGTGGCGGATGTGCAGCTCCACCGAAGGT
Source organism: uncultured Burkholderiales bacterium (assembly GCA_903953985.1). GTDB lineage: Bacteria > Pseudomonadota > Gammaproteobacteria > Burkholderiales > Burkholderiaceae_C > Limnohabitans_A. Next base: position 5,804 of record CAJBLW010000086.1, on the reverse strand, counting down.
GGTGCCACTTCGAGGGTGTGCGGTGCATTGGCCATGCTGTAGCTGCGGCGTGAACCGTCGCGCAACAAAAATTCGATGTACTGACCGGCGTGGAACTTCATCACGTCGTTGGCGGGCAATTGCAGTTTCAACACGATCACGTCGTGCGATTTCTTCTCAAGGCTGACCACGCGCACCGGCATCTTCTTCACGGGCAAGCCGCCTTCAACGGTGACTTGTTTGGATTCGAGCACCAGATCGCTTTGCGCTGTGGCGCAGCAAGTCAGCACCAGGCCCTGGGCTTCTTCCTCGTCGCTCAGGGCTTTGGACTGGTGCGGGCCGTGCACCACAGTGCCTGAGATTTTTTTGCATTTGCACGAACCGCAAGCGCCGTCCTTGCACCCATAGGGCAAGCCGATGCCCTGGCGAATGCCAGCGGCTAGCAGGGTTTCGTTGGTGTCGGCGCTGAAGCTGCGGCCACTGGGTTGCACTGAAATCTGAAAGCTCATCTTTTGGGTATCCTTGAGGGGTTGCAATCGACCCGGAACCTCTGATTTTGCCTTCAAACCAAACCCCCTTGGGCGCGCTGCCTGCCCGCTTTCGTCGCCAACGTGTTTTGATCGTGGGCTGTGGCGATGTGGGGCTGCGCACGGCGGGCCAGCTGGGGGCACCGCAAAGCCAACGCGTTCGCCTGATGGCGCTGACTTCTTCGCCTGATCGCGTGCGTTTGCTGCGCGCTTGCGGCATCACGCCTTTGCTGGGCGATCTGGACGATCCCGTGAGCATTCAACGCTTGTCGGGCATCGCCCACCGCGTGATTCACCTGGCACCACCGCCGACCGACCGTGCGGGCGCGTCCGATCGTGATCCGCGCAGCTTGGTGCTGGTGCGCGCTTTGCGTTTGCGCACGCCCCCGCTGGCGCTTGTGTACGGTTCAACCACGGGCGTTTACGGTGACTGCGGCGGGCAGCGTGTGGACGAAACCCGGGCTGTGAATCCCCACACCCCACGCGCTCAGCGCCGTGTGGATGCGGAAAACCTGATGCGGTTTTTGGGAAGCAGCGGTGTGCGGGTGAGCGTGTTGCGCATTCCTGGTATCTATGCGGCCGATCGAGAAGGCGGCACGCCCCGTGAACGCTTGCTCAAAGGTACGCCAGTCCTGGCTGCTAAAGACGATGTGTACACCAACCACATCCACGCCAACGACCTGGCGCGCGCTTGTGCGGCAGCGCTGTGGCGCGGTAAACCCCAGCGTGTGGTCAACGTCACGGACGACACCGATCTGAAAATGGGCGATTATTTTGATTTGGCCGCCGGCTTGTTCGGTCTGCCCAAACCGCCTCGCATTCAGCGTGATCAAGCCAGCTCAACCTTGCCCTTGATGCTGCTGAGTTTCATGAGCGAGTCTCGGCGACTGGACAACACACGCATGAAACAGGAACTGCGGCTCAAGCTGCGATACCCGCATGTGCGCGATGGCCTGAGTCCACAAGGCCAGTTGATCTGATTTTTTCTGGAGCCTCTGCGATGAATTCCTTGCGCATCGACAAATGGCTGTGGGCCGCACGTTTTTTCAAGACCCGCAGCATCGCCAGCGAAGAAATCGGCAAGAACCGCGTGCAGGTCAATGGGCAAGATGCCAAGGCTTCCCGCGAAGTCAAGGCGGGCGACACGGTGCGCCTGCGCCAAGGCGTGGTGGAGCGCACGGTGAGGGTCTTGGGCGTGAGCGGTGTGCGTGGCCCGGCACCCGTGGCGCAATTGCTGTACGAAGAAACACCCGAAAGTATGGAGGCCCGCATTAAAGCCGCCGAGCAGCACCGCTTGGGTCGCGAGCCGGCGCTGAGCATCGAGCAAGGCCGCCCCACCAAACGCGACCGCCGGCAGATTGAGCGCAATTGGAACGACCGTTGGAGTGCGGGGATCGATTGATTCGGTCCCGAGCAAAGGTCATAGACAAGAAAAAAGCCGCAAGTTCAAGTGAACTTGCGGCTTTGATTTTGGTGCCCGGGGCCGGACTCGAACCGGCACGCCTTGCGGCGGGGGATTTTGAGTCCCCTGAGTCTACCAATTTCACCACCCGGGCGGTATTTGTGAAGCTCCGAATTATGGCACATTAATGGGATGATTTATCCAACCATTGAAGATGCAATCGGCAAAACACCTTTGGTGGCTTTGCAGCGATTGGGCGCTGCCGACATGGCGGCCCGTGGCAACGTGATTTTGGGCAAGCTCGAGGGCAACAACCCTGCGGGCTCGGTCAAGGACCGACCGGCTTTGTCGATGATCCGACGGGCCGAAGAGCGCGGCGAGATCAAGCCGGGAGACACCCTGATCGAGGCGACGTCGGGCAATACCGGCATCGCCCTGGCCATGGCCGCTGCCATCAAGGGCTACCGCATGGTCTTGATCATGCCCGAGGACTTGTCGATTGAACGCGCCCAGACCATGAAAGCGTTTGGCGCCGAGTTGATCCTCACGCCCAAAAGCGGCGGCATGGAATACGCCCGCGACTTGGCCGATAACATGGCCGCACAAGGCAAGGGCCGCATCCTGGACCAGTTTGCCAACGCCGACAATCCACGCATCCACTACGAAACCACTGGCCCCGAGATTTGGGAGCAGACGGGCGGCAAAGTGACCCATTTCGTGAGCGCCATGGGCACCACTGGCACCATCACGGGTGTGTCGCGGTTTCTGAAAGAAAAGAACTCGGCGATCCGCATCGTGGGCGCACAACCCAGCGAGGGCTCGCGCATTCCGGGCATCCGCAAGTGGCCGCAAGAGTACTTGCCCAAAATTTACGATCCCAGCCATGTGGATGAGCTGGTGTATGTGAGTCAAAACGATGCCGAAGAAACCTGCCGCCAGATGGCCCGAAGTGAAGGCATTTTTGCGGGTATTTCCGCGGCAGGTGCTTGCTGGGTCGCCCAGCAGGTGGCCAAGACGGCGCAGAACGCCACCATTGTGTTCATCGTGTGCGATCGCGGTGACCGTTATTTGTCTACGGGCGTTTTCCCCGCCTGATTTGAGGATGCCCCATGGCTGAATACCGTTTTTGTCCGATGTGTGCCAACCCTCTGGCCTGGCTTTCGCAAATGGAAGACGGGGGCGAGACCATGCGCCTGCGTTGCACCGCTTGTGACTTCACGCACTGGAATAACCCCACGCCCGTTTTGGCGGGCATTGTGCAGGTGGGTGACCAGATTTTGCTGGCCCGCAATGCAGCCTGGCCCGGGCGTAGGTTTGCGCTCATCACCGGCTTCATGGAAGCGGGCGAAACCCCCGAAGAAGGCGTCACCCGCGAGATCGCCGAAGAAACCAACCTGAAGGTGACGGCCCTCAAGCTGATCGGTGCTTACGATTTTCAGCGGATGAACCAGGTGATCATTGCCTACCATGCGGTGGCCGAGGGCGAGGTGCGTTTGTCGCCCGAGTTGGCAGAGTACAAGATGTTTGATTTCAAGGACCTGATCTGCTGGCCCGCGGGCACAGGTTACGCCTTGGGCGATTGGCTGCGCACCATTGGCATCGAGCCCAAGTTCATGACTTGGGAAGAGCGTGCTGCGCAGAGCCAGGAAGAGAATCAGGGCACATGATGCACATCGACAAGGAAATTGACACCAGCGGGCTGAACTGCCCGCTGCCCATTTTGAAAGCCAAGAAGGCTTTGAATGAGATGGTCAGCGGCCAAGTGCTCAAGGTGATTGCCACCGACCCTGGAGCTTGGCGAGATTTCGAAGCTTTTGCCCGCCAGACGGGCAATGAGTTGGTGTTGCAGGAAAAAACCGAAACCAGCTTTATCTTTGGCCTAAAGCGCCGTTGATTCTTTTTACAGACTCAACCCCTTAAGGTACTCCCGGAAAGAAGCGCCCACTTGCGGGTGCTGCAAAGCCAGCTCCACCGTGGCTTCCAAAAAGCCTTCCTTGCTGCCGCAGTCGTAGCGCTTGCCTTCGTACTGGAAGGCATAGACCGCTTCGCGTTGCATCAAGCGGGCAATCGCATCGGTCAGCTGGATTTCGCCGCCCACCCCCGTGGGCTGGTTGCGGATCTCGTCAAAAATGCCAGGGGTCAGGATGTAACGGCCGGCCACGCCCATGCGTGAGGGCGCTTTGTCGGGGCTGGGCTTTTCCACAATTTGCTCGACGCGTATCAGTTGGCGACCCGCGGATTCGCCGGCCACGATGCCGTAGCGCTTGACCTGATCGAGCGCTACTTCTTGAACGGCCAATACAGAGCGGCCTTGCTTGGTGTAAGCCTCAACCATCTGGGACAAGATGGACGGGCCTGAGTTGACCATCAGGTCATCGGCCAGCAGCACCGCAAACGGCTCGTTGCCCACCAGCGGCTCGGCGCACAGCACGGCGTGGCCCAGGCCCAGCATGCGGTTTTGCCGCACATAAGCGCAAACCATGTCGTCGGGTTGTACCGAACGAACCAAGGCGAGCAACTCGTCTTTGTGTGCTGCTTCAAGTTCGCTCTCGAGCTCGTAAGCGGTGTCAAAGTGGTCTTCGATGGCCCGCTTGCTGCGGCCCGTCACAAAGATCATGTGGCGCACCCCCGCCGCGTAGGCTTCTTCCACCGCGTACTGGATCAGGGGCTTGTCGACCACCGGCAGCATTTCTTTGGGGGCGGCTTTGGTGGCCGGTAAAAATCGGGTGCCCAGGCCTGCGACTGGAAACACGGCTTTGCGGATGACGTTGTGGCTCATGATCGATTCCTTGTTCATGCAGGGCTTCAACCCAGGCGTTGCAGTTGCTGGCGGATTTTGTCGAGCGTGTCACCGAAGTCGGCGACGCGTTTCTTGGCTTCGTCGATCACGGCAGGAGGGGCTTTGGCCACAAAGGCTTCGTTGCCGAGCTTGGCGTTGGCCTTGGTGATTTCTCCTTCCAGGCGGGTAGCTTCCTTGGTCAGTCGAATTTTTTCTGCGGCGGCATCGACTTCGATGAACAGGCACAGTCGCGCTTCGCCCACTACGGCCACGGGTGCAGCTTGAGCGGCCGCGATCCACTCTGCTTCTGTGTCAAACACCTTGACCTCGCTCAGTTTGGCCAGTGACTGCAAGACCGGCGCCACGCCTTGCATGAAGGCGGTGTCGCCCAGCACGTACAGGGGCATGCGGGTGGAGGGCGAGACGTTCATCTCACCGCGCAGGTTGCGGCAAGCGTCCACCAGCTTCTTGAGTTTGGCGACATGGGCCTCGGCAGCATCGTCGATGCGATCGGGTTGGCTTACGGGGTAGGCCGCGATGCTGACCGACTCACCCGGAAGACCTGCGACCACCGACACTTTTTGCCAGAGTTCTTCGGTGATGAACGGGATGATGGGGTGCGCCAGGCGCATGATGGTCTCTAAAGTGCGGATCAGGGTGCGACGGGTGGCGCGTTGTTGCGCGTCGTTGCCGGTGTTGATCTGCACCTTGGCAATTTCGAGGTACCAGTCGCAGAACTCGTTCCACACAAAGTCGTAGATCGTGTTGGCCACATTGTCCAAGCGGTATTCGGCAAAGCCTTTGGCCACGTCAGCTTCGACGCGCTGCAGCTGCGAGCTGATCCAGCGGTCGGCTTGGCTGAAGTCCATGTAGCCGTGCGCTGGGCCACCGGGTTGGCATTCGGCTTTGGTGTGCTTTTTCAAGCCGCAGTCTTGGCCTTCGCAGTTCATCAGCACAAAGCGGGTGGCGTTCCAAAGCTTGTTGCAGAAGTTGCGGTAACCCTCGCAGCGCTTGGAGTCGAAGTTGATGCTGCGGCCCAGGCTGGCCAGTGCGGCGAAGGTGAAACGCAGGGCATCCGCACCGTAGGCTGGAATGCCTTCAGGGAATTCTTTTTCGG
>CAJBLW010000085.1 GCA_903953985.1 uncultured Burkholderiales bacterium | reverse complement strand
CACCTGTATCCCCGAGCTGGTCAAGTGTGTGGAGCAGTACGGCAACGTCGGCATCAACCTGAACCCCGATCCATCGGGTGGCCACTGGACATCGCCACCCTTGAGCGACAAGGCTTGGTACCCCATCTACGAAAAAATGGTCGAGTACGACATCCCCGCGATGATTCACGTCTCGACCAGCTGCAACAGCTGCTTTCACACCACCGGCGCGCACTACCTGAATGCCGACACCACCGCCTTCATGCAGTGCCTGACTTCAGACCTGTTCAAAGATTTCCCGACCCTGAAGTTTTTGATCCCGCACGGCGGTGGCGCAGTGCCTTACCACTGGGGTCGTTTCCGGGGACTGGCACAAGAACTCAAAAAGCCTTTGCTGTCTGAGCACCTGCTCAACAACATCTTCTTTGACACCTGCGTGTACCACCAGCCCGGCATCGACCTGCTGACCAAGGTGATCCCGGTCAAGAACATTTTGTTTGCTTCAGAGATGATCGGCGCTGTGCGTGGTATTGACCCTGAGACTGGCCACTACTTTGACGACACCAAGCGCTATGTGCAGGCCACAGCCAACCTCAACGACGAAGAGCGTTACATGGTGTTTGAGGGCAACGCCCGTCGCGTCTTCAAGCGCCTGGACGACCAGCTGAAGGCCAAAGGCATCTAAGGACGTTGCGTGACAGATCTTTAGCTCTGTCACCAACGAGTTAACAAAGGAAAGACCATGTACGAACTCGGCGTTGTTTACCGCAACATCACCCGCGCAGACCGCGCAGCCACCGATGCCCTGGCGGCTCTGGGCTCGGCCACCGTGCACGAAGCCATGGGCCGTGTCGGCCTCATGAAACCCTACATGCGGCCCATTTATGCAGGCGCGCAGGTGTCGGGAACGGCCGTCACGGTGCTGCTGCACCCTGGCGACAACTGGATGATGCACGTGGTGGCCGAGCAGATTCAGCCCGGCGACATCGTGGTCGCGGCCATCACCGCCGAATGCACAGACGGCTACTTTGGTGACCTTCTGGCCACGTCCTTCATGGCCCGTGGCGCACGGGCTCTCATCATCGACGCCGGTGTGCGCGATGTGAAAGAGCTGACCCGCATGGGCTTTCCCGCCTGGAGCAAAGCCATCAGCAGCAAAGGCACCATCAAGGCGACCATTGGCTCAGTCAACATACCCGTGGTGTGTGCCGGCATGATCGTTCACCCTGGTGATGCCATCGTGGCCGATGACGACGGCGTGGTGTGTGTGCCCAAAGCCCTTGTGCCCAAGACACTGGAAGCGGCGCAAGCGCGTGAAGCCAACGAAGGTGCCAAGCGTGAAAAATTGGCGCAAGGCGTGCTGGGCTTGGACATGTACAAGATGCGCGAGCCACTGGCAGCGGCTGGTCTGAAATACATCGACTGAGGCCAGGTCATGAGCAAACCCACTACCGGTGACTTCACCAAAACCGCTGGCTGGATGGACTGGTTCGCCGGCCCGTCCCAACCACGATTCCAATTGCCCGCAGGCGCGGTGGATGCGCATTGCCACGTGTTTGGGCCCGGCGCAGAGTTCCCCTATGCACCCGAGCGCAAGTACACGCCATGCGATGCCTCCAAGCACCAGTTGTACGCGCTGCGCGACCATTTGGGCTTTGCCCGGAATGTGGTGGTGCAAGCCACTTGCCACGGGGCTGATAACCGCGCCATGGTCGATGCCTTGGTCAACTCGGGCGGCATGGCGCGTGGCGTGGCCACCGTCAAACGCAGCGTGACCGACGATGAGATTCAGGCCATGCACGATGCGGGTGTGCGAGGTGTGCGTTTCAATTTCGTCAAGCGATTGGTGGACTTCACCCCCAAGGACGAACTGCTGGACATCGCCAGCCGCATCCAGAAATGGGGTTGGCACGTGGTCATTTACTTTGAAGCCGTGGACCTGCCCGAGCTTTGGGATTTCTTCACAGCGCTGCCCACCACCGTGGTGGTGGACCACATGGGCCGCCCCGATGTGTCGCTGCCGGTGGATGGTCCGCAGTTTGCGCTGTTTCAGAGGTTCATGCGCGAGCACACCAACGTGTGGAGCAAGGTGTCTTGCCCAGAGCGTTTGTCGGTCACTGGCCCCAAGGCCTTGAACGGTGAACAAAACGCATACCAAGACGTGATCCCGTTTGCCAAGCGCATCGTGGAGGAGTTCCCCGACCGCGTGTTGTGGGGCACCGACTGGCCTCACCCCAACCTGAAAGACCACATGCCTGACGACGGCTTGCTTGTGGACTTTATCCCGCACATCGCTCCCACGGCTGAGCTGCAGCGCAAGCTGCTGGTGGACAACCCGATGCGGCTTTATTGGCCTGAAGCCTTATCCTGATTTTTGTGGGAGCGGCGTCCCGCCGCGATCAGCCTTCACAAACCATTCCCACTTGTCCAGGGCCATCATCGCGGTCAGAGACCGCTCCCACGTATCCCCTGAAAGAAAGT
>CAJBLW010000084.1 GCA_903953985.1 uncultured Burkholderiales bacterium | reverse complement strand
TTCATCGACCAGTTGCCCATGACCACCACCGGCAAAGTGCAGCGACGCGTGCTGCGCCTGCAGGAGCAAGCGCGCAATGAGAAGCGTGATGAGCATTGAGCGTGTGGCCGGGCAAGTGCACGATCAACGCTGAAACCAAAAACGCTCTACATGCCAAAATCAGGCTTTTAAGACGCAGTCAAAGACAAGCCCATGAAAAAAGTACAACTTGGTCAATCCGACCTGCAAGTCACGCCCATTTGCCTGGGCACCATGACCTTTGGCCAGCAAGTGAGCGAAGAGGGGGCTCACGCCATCCTTGACAGTTCTTTGACTGCGGGCATCAATTTTATTGACACCGCCGAGATGTATGCGGTGCCCGCCACGGCCGAGACCTGCGGTTTGACCGAGACCTACATCGGCAACTGGTTTGCCAAAAACCGCGGAGCCCGCCAGAAGTTGGTGCTGGCGACCAAAGTGGCGGGTCCCTCTCGAAACATGCCCTGGGTACGCGAGGGCATGGGCATGACGGCACAAGATATCCTGACCTCGTGCGACGGCAGTTTGCGCCGTTTGCAAACCGATGTGATCGACCTGTACCAGATCCATTGGCCCGAGCGCCATGTGATGGCCCTGGGTTTTCATTATTTCGATCCGAGCAAGGACAAGTCGGCGACCTCCATCCATGAACAACTCGAAGCCCTGGCCCAACTGGTCAAGGCGGGCAAGGTACGTCACATCGGTCTGTCCAACGAAACGCCCTACGGTGTGCATGAATTTGTGCGACTGGCCGAGCAGCACGGCTTGCCCCGTGTGGCCACCGTGCAAAACCCCTATGCGCTGGTCAATCGGGTGGTTGATAACGGCCTGGACGAGACCTGCCACCGACTGAATGTGTCCTTGCTGGCTTATTCACCGCTGGGTTTTGGCTTGCTCACCGGCAAGTACGACCAAACCGGCTTTGAAGGCCCAGGTGCCCCCGAAGGCCGCGTGTCACGCTACGAGTCGGTGCGCAAGCAGCGTTGGTCCCGTCCGGAAGCTTTGGCCGCAGCGCGCCGTTACAACCAACTGGCGCGTGACAACGGCCTGACGCCCACCCAAATGGCACTGGCCTTTTGCTACCACCGCTGGAATGTGACCAGCACCATCATTGGCGTGACCTCGGTCGCGCAGCTGGATGAGGACCTGGCCGCTTGGTCGGTGCAGCTCTCTGCCGAGGTGCTCAAGGCGATTGACCAGATCCGTTGGGAAATCCGCGATCCGGCTTTGTGATGCAGGCCCATGGCCAAAAAAGACAAAGTCAGTGAAACCCCGGCCACGGCGCTCTTGCGCCAGCATGGGGTGGCCTTCACTGAGCACCCTTATGAGTACCTGGAGCACGGCGGCGCACAGCACAGCGCGCAGATGTTGGGTCTGGACCCATTCATTGTGGTCAAGACCCTGATCATGCAAGACCAGGACGCCAAACCGCTGGTGGTGCTGATGCACGGCAACCGCAAGGTGTCCACTAAGAATCTGGCGCGTCAAGTAGGGCTCAAATCCATTGAGCCTTGCAGCCCCGAAGTGGCCAACCGCCACAGTGGTTACCTGGTGGGCGGCACATCTCCCTTTGCTACGCGCAGGCAGATGCCGGTTTTCGTCGAGGAAACCATCTTGGCTTTACCGCGGATTTGCATCAATGGCGGGCGGCGCGGTTACTTGGTGGGCATCGACCCGCAGGTGTGTGTTCAGCTGCTGGGTGCGTTGTCCGTGAACTGCGCACTGGCAGAATGACGCCCATACAAGTTAAAGGGAGCTTTCGATGAATGTGTGGATGCCAGTGGCTGTGTTGGTGGCCAGTTATTTGGTGGGCTCGCTCAGTTTTGCGGTGATCGTGAGTCGTCTGATGGGGCTCAATGACCCTCGCAGCTATGGCAGTAAAAACCCAGGCGCCACCAATGTTCTGCGCTCGGGCAGCAAAAAAGCGGCCATCCTGACCTTGCTGCTGGACGCATTCAAAGGCTGGTTACCGGTGGCGCTGGTGCTGGCCTATGGCCCCGAGCACGGTGCTGGTGCTGCTTTGGCCGCATGGGCTGGCTTGGCGGCTTTTCTGGGGCACCTGTACCCGGTATTTTTTGGCTTTGCCGGGGGCAAGGGCGTGGCCACGGCGGTCGGCGTCGTGGTGGGTGTCAACGCCAGCCTGGCGCTGGCGGTGGTGCTCAGCTTTGCCATCTTGCTGTTTTTCTCGCGCTACGTGTCCTTGGCCTCGATGGTGGCCGCGGTGTTTGCGCCTGCTTTTTACCTGTTCGGCGATGGGGTGGCCTGGCAAGCGTCTTTTCCCGAAGTCTTGAGTCTGGCGGTCATGGCCTTGCTGCTGGTCTGGCGGCACCGAGAAAATATCCACCGCTTGTTGGCGGGCACCGAGTCACAACTGGGAAAGAAAAAAGCATGAGCCAAGACCTTCAGAGGCTGCACGTGGCAGCCCGTTACAGCGAAGCGTCTGTTTTCAATGGTGTGGTGTACCTGGCGGGCATGGTGCCCGAGTGCGAGGCCACTGACATTCGCAGCCAAACGGCCGACGTACTGGGCCAGATTGCGCGGCGCCTATATGAGGCGGGCAGCGACAAAACCCGCATCCTGCGCACCCAGATTTACCTCAAAGACATCGCTGACATCGGCGCCATGAACGAGGTGTGGGACGCCTGGGTGGTCGCGGGCACTGCCCCACCACGCGCCACCGTACAGGCCGCCTTGGCCAACCCGGCTTATTTGATCGAGGTGGTGGTCACGGCTGCGGTGGCGTAAAAGGGCTTTGGTTCATTCACCTCAACTGAGCACGGGACACGCCTGCGAAGTTGGTTGTCCATGGCCCTCAAAGGTATGGACCCCGGATCGAGTCCGGGGTGACAAACGTTCAAATCACATGCGCTCAAAAATCGCCGCGATGCCCTGACCGCCGCCAATGCACATGGTCACCAGTGCATAGCGCCCATTCACACGCTGCAATTCGTAAAGGGCCTTCACAGTGATCAGTGCACCGGTCGCGCCAATGGGGTGGCCCAGCGAAATGCCCGAGCCGTTGGGGTTGACTTTGGCTGGGTCCAGGCCCAACTCGCGCGTCACGGCGCAGGCCTGAGCAGCAAAGGCTTCGTTGGCTTCGATCACGTCCAGGTCGTTCACGGTGAGGCCTGTTTTTTTCAACACTGCATGCGTGGCCGAGATCGGACCCACGCCCATGATCTTGGGGTCCAGACCGGTGTGGGCGTAACCCACCAGGCGGGCCATGGGTTTGGCACCACGGGCTTTGGCCGCGCCAGCTTCCATCAGCACCACGGCAGCGGCCGCGTCATTGATGCCCGAGGCGTTGCCCGCGGTCACGGTGCCGTTTTCCTTCACAAACACGGGCTTGAGTTTGGTCATGTCTTCGAGCTTGCAACCGGGACGGAAGTGTTCGTCGGTGGCGTAGGCGACGTCGCCTTTTTTGCTTTTCAGCATGACCGGCATGATCTGTTCCTTGAAGCGGCCTTCCAAAGTGGCACGCTCGGCGCGGTTGTGGCTTTCCAGGGCCAGTGCGTCTTGCATTTCGCGGGTGATGCCGTATTGGGCGGCCACGTTCTCTGCTGTCACACCCATGTGGATGTTGTGGAAGGGGTCGTGCAGGGCACCGACCATCATGTCGATCATCTTGGTGTCACCCATGCGTGCGCCAAAGCGGGTGGCCAGACTGGCGTAAGGCGCACGGCTCATGTTTTCTGCGCCGCCGCCAATGGCAATGTCGCAGTCACCAAGCAAGATGGACTGGCTGGCGTTCACGATGGCTTGTAGGCCCGAGCCGCACAAGCGGTTCACGTTGTAAGCGGGGGTGGCTTCGCCGCAGCCGCCGTTGATGGCCGCCACGCGGGACAAATACATGTCTTTGGGTTCGGTGTTGACCACATGTCCAAACACCACGTGGCCGACGTCTTTGCCGTCAGTGCCTGCGCGTGACAGGGCTTCGCGCACGACTTGCGCGGCCAGCTCGGTGGGGGCGATGTCTTTGAGGCTGCCGCCAAAGGTACCAATGGCGGTGCGCACACCGCTGACAACAACAACTTCACGGCTCATGGGAGGTCTCCAGATTTAAAAAAATTGACAGATGGGGATGGGGTACAACGCCAACCAGTGTCGGGCGTAATGGCTACAGCGGCCTGACAATCGTCGCATCGCGAAGTGATGAAACGTCGGACCATCAAGGCCCGACCTTGGGGTCATCTGCATTTTCGAAGGATGAGGGCTTAGCCTCTCACGTCGGCCACGGGTTCGTGTCCGAAATCGGGTCGTGCCAGAAAGCGCAGCACCTGTTCGGCCGCCTGCGCGGGCGAGCTGAGCTGGCCCTGGGCTTTGAGCTGCAAAAACTTCGACTGGTCCGGAAACGACTCGCCTGCTGCACCGCGCAGCTGCACCTGCATGTCGGTGTCGATCACGCCGGGGGCGAGCGAGCAGACGCGGGCACCATTGGCGTGCAGGGCTTCGTCCAACGCCAGGCAGCGGGTGAAGTGGTCCATCCCCGCTTTGGCCGCGCAGTAGCCCGCTTGTGAGGCCATGGGGTAGCGTCCCAGGCCCGATGAAATGTTGAGCACTTTGCGGGGCAGGGGCCAGCTTTCTGTGGCCCCTAAAAATGCCGCACTCAAGGCCATGGGTGCTTCCAGGCCCACGCGCAGGGCCAGCGCCAGGTCGGCGGGCTGGGACTTGCGCAGCGGGGCGATGGGCGGGATGACGCCCGCGTTATTGATCAGGCTGGCGCTGGCGAAATGGGCTGGGTTCTGGCTTTGCAGCCACTCGCTCAGGCGTTGGCTGGCACCTTGGCCATCGGCCAAATCGTGCGTCCATTGCGTGAGCGTGATATTGCCCTTTTGGGCGGCCGAGGCCAGATCGGGGTTGGCTTGGCGCGAGATGCACAGCAGCGCGTTGCCCTTTTGCAGCAGCTGCTCGGCCATGGACAGGCCCATGCCGCGTGAAGCGCCGGTGATGATGTAAAGGTGTGAAGTCATGTGCTTCATCTTAGGGGCTAGGGCCGAATCATGCGGTGCCGCAGTTGACAAGGCGTGGGCCTGGGGTCAGCCGCCTTGCGCTGCCCGGATGCGGTTGACCTGTAAGGGCGTGACTTCGCTCGCCTGGTTGCCCCAGCGGCTGCGCAGGTGGGTGAGCACGGCGGCGATGTCGCGATCCTGGAGCTCCAGCACGGCGGGCGGCATACCAAAAGGGGCGGGGATGGCCTTTGGTTGCAGGACCGTAGCCGCCGTACAGCACCAACTGGACCAGGTTGGTGGGATCTTTCAGCAGCACGGCGCGGTTGCCCGCCAGGGCGGGGTAGGCCACCTCGCCCGATGCGGTTTTGATGCCTTCGCCTTGTTCGCCGTGGCATTGCTGGCATTGGCGTTCGTAGACTTTGGCCCCCTGGGTGGCCACTTGCAGGCTGATGCGGCTGGGCTTGGCCGCCGCTGATGCGGGCTGGAGAGTGCTTTGGGCGCGTGACTGCAGGTACACCGCCATGGCTTGCAGGTCCGTTTCTTTCAGGTGCTGCAGGCTGTGCTGAACCACTTCGCCCATGGGGCCACTGGTTTGCGCCGTGGCCGACCCGCCGGTGCGCAGCAGGCGCGCGATCTCGTTCACAGGCGTGCTGGCCAGACCCGACTCTGCATCGCGCGTCAGGTTGGGGGCGTACCAGTTGACCACCGGCATCAGGCCGCCGGACAAATCGCTGACGGGCCCGCTGGCTCCCAGCGCATTGCGTGGGCTGTGGCATGCGGCGCAGTGGCCAAGGCCTTGCACCAAGTAAGCGCCCTGGTTCCATTCATCGGTTTGGGACTTGTCGGCTTGAAACGGGCTGGGTTCAAAAAACAGGCTGCGCCACACGGCCAGTGCGGGCTGTGTGCCCACGGGCCAGACCAGGGTGTGGGCCGGTTGAGCCTGCACCACCGGGGGCAGGGTGTTCAACCAAGCAAAGATCGCATCGCTGTCCTGGCGCGTGATGACGCTGGTGTGGTTGTACGGGAAAGCCGGGGCCAGCAAGCGCCCGGTTTTTGAGCGGCCACGGTGCATGGCCTGCCAGAAGTCTTGTGCGGTCCATCGGCCCACGCCCGTGACCGGGTCGGGCGTGAGGTTACTGCTGAATACGCCGCCAAAGGGGGTGTCGATGCGCCGACCGCCCGCGAAAGGTGTGCCGCCCAGGGTCGTGTGACAGGCCATGCAGTTGCCCGCCAAAGACAGGTAACGGCCTTGTTCGATTTGGGCTGCGCTGGCCTGTGGCGTCTCGGTGGCCGTGTTTTTGGGGGGCAGAACCAGGTCACCCCAGTTGTCCCACAACACCCCCATGGCCAGCAAGGCGAAGCTGATGAGTGTGACCCAGCCCAAGCGTTTGACTGGGTGCATGCCTTGCCATGGGCGCTTCATGGCTTGCCCCCGTTCAGCAGCTTGGCGGCTGTGGCCGACAACTCCGGTGCACTGCCGCAACGCAGGGATTCAGGCAGTGCAGGCCCAGCAGGGGCGCGTTCGGCAGGCCGGGTGTCGACGGGCAGCGGCTGGCGGGCGAGCCAACTTGAAACGGCGATCAGGTCCTGTGCAGGCATGCGTTGGACGATTTCGGCCATGCAGTCGGGGGCGTGGGCGCGGCGCTGTGCGGTTTGCCAGGCCCCCAGTTGCGCGTTCAGGTAATCGAGCGGCAAGCCCAGCAGCCCCGGCACGTTGGGCTGCACGCCTGTCAGGC
>CAJBLW010000083.1 GCA_903953985.1 uncultured Burkholderiales bacterium | reverse complement strand
GTGGCTTCCACACCCAACTGGATGTCCACGTTGGGCTGCTGCTGGTCCAGCAAGATGGCAGGCGAATTGGGTTGCTCCAGCGAAGCCTCTTTCAGGTAAACACGCTGAATCTGGAACACAGGGGCTTCGTTGGCGGGGGTGACAGCGGTATCGGTCATGAGAAACTCTTATTTGTATATGAAATGAAAGTGCCGGAAAAACCCGACAGATGAAGGAAGGAAACAGCCGCATTATCGGCCATCCCAGCCGCCCCAGAAGGCATGCAGGGCCATGAAAACCCTGAACGACGGACGGTGCCGGTTCAGGCAGCCTGCAGCAAAGGCACCAGGCCGCCTTTGGCGTCCAGGGCCATCAGGTCATCACAGCCGCCCACATGGGTCTCACCCACGTAAATCTGAGGCACGGTGCGGCGACCCGTGATTTGCATCATGTGCTCGCGCTGGGCCGGATCGGTGTCGATGCGGATTTCTTCAATTTGCTCCACCCCTTTGGATTTGAGCAACTGCTTGGCCCGAACGCAATAAGGGCAAACAGCGGTGGTGTACATCTTGACGGCTTGCATAAGAATTCCTTGGTGGCAAGAGTGAAATCAGGCTTTTTCGGTCGGCATGCTGGCAGCAGTCCAAGCGCGCAGACCGCCCGAGAGCGACTGTGCGTTGCCATAGCCCAGCTTGCGTGCAGTTGCAGCGGCACGCGCCGAACGCGCACCCACCTGGCAAACCATGATCACCTGGGCCGACTTGTTCTTGACCACTTGGCCCAGCTTTTCTTCGAGCTGGCCCAAAGGCAAGTTTTTGGAACCAATGACATGCCCCCGTGCAAACTCGTCGGGCTCGCAAACGTCAATCACCACGGCTTTCTCGCGGTTCATCAGCTGCACCATGGACTGCGGGTCCAAACCGCTGCCCTTGGTCAAAACCGGCAACAACAAGGCAAAGCCCGACCCCAAAGCCAGGGCCAGCAACATCCAGTTATCAATCAAAAAATTCACGGGATAGACCTTTATTCATCAAAAAAATGCCGCCCTGTCAGCGGGCAGATAACTCGCAATTCTAAAATGCCAGGCTTACCCTTGTTTTAAAACGCCTCCAAGGCCTCTTTTCTATGTACAAACTTGTCCTCATTCGCCATGGCGAATCCACCTGGAACCTGGAAAACCGCTTCACCGGCTGGACCGATGTGGACCTGACCCCCACCGGCGTGAGCCAGGCCATGTGGGCGGGCAAATTGCTCAAGGCCGAAGGCTTGGACTTTGACCTGTGCTACACCTCGGTGCTCAAGCGCGCCATCCTCACCCTTTGGTTCACCCTGGACGAGATGGACCGCACCTGGCTGCCGGTGGTCAACGACTACCGCCTGAACGAGCGCCACTACGGTGCCCTGCAGGGCCTGAACAAAGCCGACATGGCCAAGCAATTCGGTGACGAGCAAGTGCTGATCTGGCGCCGCAGTTACGACACGCCCCCACCTGCGCTGGAAGCGCACGACCCCCGCTGCGAGCGCAGCGACCGCCGCTACCCCAACTCCGATTTAGTCCCTCTGACCGAGTGCCTCAAAGACACCGTGGCGCGCGTGCTGCCCGCGTGGAACGACAGCATTGCCCCCAGCATCAGGGCGGGCAAGCGTGTCTTGATCACCGCGCACGGCAACTCGATCCGCGCCCTGATCAAGTACCTGGACGACGTCTCTGAAACCGACATCGTGCACTTGAACATCCCCAACGGCATCCCCTTGGTTTACGAGCTGGACCAAGACCTGCGGCCCATTCGCCACTACTACTTGGGCGACGCCGAAGCCGTGGCAAAAGCCGCTGCTGCCGTGGCCAGCCAAGGCAAAGCCTGAGCGCACAAGGCCCTTTACAGGAAATTACACGCCAAGCCCCACGACGCGGGGCTTGCGGGTGTATATTGGATTGAACTTCACTGCACACGCACTCGCAAAATGGGACACAAACTCAAGATCATCGGCTGGCTCAGCATTGGTGCTTTGGCCGGTGCCCTCACCACCGTGTCGCTGCAAACCGTGGCACGCGGCAACATGGCCCCCCTGCCCCTCGAAGAACTGCAGCAGCTGGCCGCCGTATTTGGCATGGTCAAAAGCGACTACGTCGAGCCGGTGGACGAGAAGAAACTCATCACCGAAGCCATCTCCGGCATGGTGTCCAGCCTAGACCCCCACTCTCAATACTTTGACAAAAAGACCTTCAAAGAATTTTCCGAAGGCACTTCGGGAAAATTTGTGGGCGTGGGTATCGAGATCAGCCAGGAAGACGGTGTCGTCAAGATCGTCTCGCCCATTGAAGGGTCACCCGCCGACCGTGCAGGCCTCAAACCCAATGACCTGATCACCAAAGTAGACGACACCCCGCTCAAAGGCCTGTCGCTCAGCGAAGCGGTCAAGCGCATGCGCGGCGAACCCAAAACCAAAGTGGTGCTCACAGTCTTCCGCAAAGACGAAAACCGCACCTTCCCGGTCACCATCATCCGCGAAGAAATCAAAACCCAATCGGTCAAGTCCAAACTGATCGAACCCGGCTACGGCTGGATCCGCGTGTCCCAATTCCAGGAACGCACCGTCGAAGACTTCGCCCGCAAGATCGAAGAAATGTTCAAACAAGACCCCCAGCTCAAGGGCTTGGTGCTCGACCTGCGCAACGACCCAGGTGGCCTGCTGGATGCAGCGGTGGCCCTGTCTGCCGCCTTCCTGCCCGACAACGTCACGGTGGTCACCACCAATGGCCAGCTGGCCGAAAGCAAATTCACCTACAAGGCATCCCCCCAATTTTGGCGGCGCAACAACAGCAACGACCCCATCACCCGCATGACACTGGCCACTGGCGGCGCCCTGAAAAAAGTGCCGTTGGTGGTGCTGGTCAACGAAGGCTCGGCCTCGGCCAGCGAAATCGTGGCCGGTGCCCTGCAAGACTACAAACGCGCCACCCTCATGGGCAGCCAGACCTTTGGCAAAGGCTCGGTACAAACCGTGCGCCAACTGGGCCCTGACACCGCCCTCAAAATCACCACTGCACGCTACTACACGCCCAACGGCCGCGCCATCCAAGCCAAAGGCATCGTGCCCGACGTGATGCTCGACGAGACCGAAACCGGCAACGTCTTTGCGGCCCTGCGCACCCGCGAAGCCGACCTGGGCAAACACCTGTCGAACGGCAAAGAAGCCGAAGAAGCCAAAGACCCCGCCCGCGAGAAAGCCCGTGAAGAAGCCATGAAAAAGCTGGAAGAGGACTCGAAAAAACCGCTCTCCGAACGTCGCCTGCCTGAGTTTGGCTCAGACAAAGACTTCCAACTGGCCCAAGCACTCAAACAACTCAAAGGCCAGCCCGTCAAAGCCAGCACCACACTGGCCGAACGCAAAGTCGAGAAGAAAGACTGATTGCCAGCGATAGACGGACGCCGCCCATGGATGACACGCAACTGCTGCGCTATTCGCGGCACATCCTGCTCAACGAACTGGGCATCGACGGGCAGGAAAAACTGCTGTCTTCGCACGCACTGATCATTGGCGCAGGCGGACTCGGCTCACCGGTCAGTCTGTACCTGGGCAGTGCAGGCGTAGGTCACATCACCGTGGTCGACCACGACCACGTCGACGCCACCAACTTGCAGCGCCAAATTGCCCACACTCTGGACCGAGTGGGCCTATTCAAAGCCGACTCGGTGTGCACGGCGATTGCGCAAATTAACCCCGACGTGCAAGTGACCGCCATCACCCAACGAGCCGATGCGGCTTTGCTGAACACCCTGGTGGCCCAAGCCGATGTGGTGCTGGACTGCAGCGACAACTTTGAAACCCGCCAGGCCGTCAACCTGGCCTGTGTGGTTCACCGCAAACCCCTGGTCTCGGGTGCGGCCATCCGCATGGACGGGCAGGTTTCGGTGTTTGACAGCACACAACCCGATGCACCTTGCTACGCCTGCATTTTCCCGCCCGCCCAACTGCCCGAAGAAACCCGCTGCGCCACCATGGGCGTGTTCGCGCCGTTGGTGGGCATCATCGGCACGGTGCAGGCGGCCGAAGCGCTCAAGATTTTGAGCGGCATAGGCAGCCACATGGCGGGGCGTTTGCTCATGCTCGACGGGCGCGAACTGTCTTGGACCGACATCCGAATGCAACGCAATCCGACTTGTCCAGTTTGCGCGGCGCACCGACAAGACATGGATCCCGGGTCAAGGCCGGGTTGACAGGCACTGCACCCTTGCATGCGCTCAACTGCCATGGCAGATGCCGTGAAATTTTCTGAACAATGCGGGTGACATGGCGGCTTCCCGGGTCGCAAAAATGCCCTTTTTTTGTTTCTCTGCCTGGCGCTGCAACGCGGCATAAGGGCCTTTGCCGGTGCGAAAATTGTAGGCCCACGCCTGACCTGAGCGCACCATCTCGGCGCCCAAATCCACACCGTCGACCGACAAACGCCCAATCTGCCGACCATACGAATCCTGACCACGATCGGTCACTTGAACCGACTTGCGCAGGGCCAGAACCATCATGGCCTCACGCGCCTCGCTCCCGCCCGGCTGACAACTTTCGGGTGCGTCGATGCCTTCAATGCGCAACTTGACGGGTTCATGCTGCCCCTCGCGCACCACCACGACGGTGTCACCATCCATCACCCAGCTCACCCATCCAGACCAAACCTCGGTGCGGGCTTGCGCCTGGCTCAGGGCCTTGTCACTTGCAGCGAAAGCGCCCCCCAGCCAACACTGCATCAGTGCCCCAACAAGACAAGCCCTCATGCTGGGCCCCAGCACGCGCAACCAACGGCCCCAACGGTGCATCAACTGGTCTTCAATCAAAACCTGTGGTTGAGAGGCAGACGACAACATTTGGGTTTTCCGGGTGGAGGGTGGAAGTCAGCCATTGTCGGTCAAGCCACTACACTCCTATTTGGACAGCGCTTTAAACCAAGCGCACTTGACGCCCAACACCCACGGATACATTCATGAAACCCATTTCGCCCCTTCTTCGCCAGAACATTGGCACCTTCAGCCGCCGCAGTTTGGGACTGCTGGCCCTGTGTTTGGCGGCGCTCTCGCCCAGCCTGCAGGCGCAAGAAAAACCACCGCTGAAAATCCTGGTCGGCTTTCCACCTGGCGGCTCGGCCGACGTGTTGGCCCGCATGGTGGCCGATGCGTTGCGCGATGACTTTGGCACCATCGTGGTGGACAACAAACCTGGCGCTGGCGGACGCATTGCCCTGAACCTGGTCAAAGCCGCCAAGCCCGATGGCCAAACCGTGATTGTGTTGCCCAGCGGCCCCATGGTGCTGTTTCCCCACGTCTACAAAAAGCTCGACTACGATGCGGTGAAAGACTTCACACCCGTCTCGCAAATCGCCCGCTTCCAGTTTGGCGTGGTCTCTGGCCCCGCCAGCAACGCAAAAACCGTGGCCGACATGGTGGCCAAAGCCAAAAACGACCCGGCTTCTGCCAGTTACGGCACACCCGGTGCAGGCACCTTGCCGCACTTCATGGGGGTCTTGCTGGAGCAGTCTGCGGGCATCAGCCTGAACCACATCCCCTTCCAGGGCGGTGCACCAGCCAACACGGCGCTGCTGGGCGGCCACATTGGCTACAAGTTTGACGTGGTGTCCGAAACCGCTGAAATGCACCGTGCTGGCAAAGTGCGCATCATTGCCGTCACCGGCGGCCAGCGCGATTCGCAAGTGCCCGAAGTGCCCACCCTCAAAGAGTCGGGCATCAACATGGAGGCGACGGCCTGGTTCGCCATGTACGGCCCCGCTGGCCTCAAAGGCGATGCCCTCACGCGCCTCGAAAAAGCCATGATGAAGATCGCCCGCGACCCCACCATGAAAGACAAAATGATCAAACTGGGCCTTGAACCGATTGGCTCGAACTCTGTCGATCTGGCCGCCGCGCAAAAAGCCGACCTCAACCGCTGGGAAAAGCCCATCAAAGCCACGGGCGTGCAACTGGACTGAAGGCATGGCAAACATCACCTCACAACGCCCCAACATCATCTTCATCGTCGCCGACGACCTCGGCTTTGCCGACCTCGGCTGCTATGGCGGACGCGATGCGAAGTTCGGCAAGGTCTCGCCCGTGCTCGACGGGCTGGCTGCGGGCGGCCTGAAGTTCACGCAGGGCTATGCCAACTCGCCCGTGTGCTCGCCCACGCGCTTTGCGCTCATGACGGCGCGCTACCAATACCGCCTGCGCGGCGGTGCCGACGAACCCATCAACAGCCGCAGCCGGGGCAGTGCCGTGCTGGGCTTGCCGCCCGAACACCCCACACTGCCCTCGCTGCTCAAAGCCAGCGGCTACCGCACCGCTTTGATCGGCAAGTGGCATCTGGGCTACCCGCCGCACTTCAGCCCCCTCAAGTCGGGCTACGAGGAATTCTTTGGCCCCATGTCGGGCGGGGTGGACTACTTCACCCATTGCGCCTCCAACGGCGCGCACGACCTCTTCAACGGCGAAGACGAAACACCCGAAGACGGCTACCTCACCGACATGATCTCCAAGCGGGCGGTGGACTATGTTGAGCGCATGGCCCCGGGCGCTGCGCAAGGCACCCCCTTCTTCTTGAGCCTGCACTACACCGCGCCGCACTGGCCTTGGGAAACGCGCGAAGACCATGCACTGGCGGCTGAAGTGAAAGACAACATCTTTCACCTGCACGGCGGCAATATCCACACTTACCAGCGCATGATCCACCACATGGACGAAGGCATTGGCTGGGTGGTG
>CAJBLW010000082.1 GCA_903953985.1 uncultured Burkholderiales bacterium | reverse complement strand
CTTGCTGCCCAAAGGCGTCAAGCTCATGCCCGAAGACGTGTTCGCCCGCGCCAGCTATGTACTGAGCGCCAAAGTGCTAGACCCGCAGTTTCAGGGCCAGATCAAGGAGCGCCTGAACTCGCGTGATGCGGTGCGCTTGGTGTCCAGCTTTGTGCGCCCCGCACTCGAACTTTGGTTAAACGAGCATGTGGACTACGGCAAAAAGCTGGCCGAGTTGGCCATCAAAGCCGCGCAAACCCGCCAAAAAGCGGGCCAAAAAGTTGAAAAGCGTAAGAGTTCTGGCGTGGCGGTGCTACCCGGCAAACTGACCGACTGCGAAAGCAAAGACCTATTGCACAACGAGGTGTTTTTGGTGGAGGGCGACTCGGCTGGCGGCAGCGCCAAGATGGGCCGCAACAAAGAATGCCAGGCCATATTGCCCCTGCGCGGCAAAGTGCTCAACACCTGGGAAGTGGACCGCGACCGCTTGTTTGCCAACAATGAAATTCACGACATTTCTGTGGCCATTGGCGTGGACCCGCACGGGCACAATGACAACCCCGACATGAGCAATCTGCGCTACGGCAAGGTGTGCATCTTGAGTGACGCTGACGTGGACGGTTCGCACATCCAGGTGCTGCTGCTGACCTTGTTTTTCCGGCATTTCCCCAAACTGATTGAAACCGGGCACTTGTATGTGGCGCGGCCCCCGCTCTTCCGTGTCGACGCACCTGCACGCGGCAAAAAACCCGCCTCCAAAGCCTATGCGCTGGACGAAGGCGAGCTCACCGCCATCATTGACAAGCTGCGCAAAGACGGCGTTAAAGAAGGCGGCTGGAGCATCAGCCGCTTCAAAGGCTTGGGTGAGATGAGCGCCGAGCAACTGTGGGACACCACGCTCAACCCCGACACGCGCCGACTGCTGCCGATTGAGTTGGGCCCGCTCGACAACGCAGGCACCGAAGACCTCATGACCCAACTCATGGGCAAAGGCGAAGCCGCCGCTCGCCGAGAGTTGATGGAGTTGCATGGCGACAGCATCGAAATTGACGTGTGATTTTCCCGTCTTTCCGATCGAAGCGCCGCAATCCATGAGCGCACCAACATGGCCGAGCACCGCAAACAAAGACGCTGGTATCCACATTCATAACGAACCTGCGTTGCACTGAATATGTCATTGAAAGTGACCCCATGACCACTGACCTGCTGACCCCCGAAACCACCGCCGCTCCCGAAGGCGACCACCTGGGCGCCTACGCCCAGCGTGCCTACCTGGAGTACGCGCTGTCCGTCGTCAAAGGCCGCGCCTTGCCCGATGTGTGCGACGGCCAAAAGCCGGTGCAGCGCCGCATTTTGTATTCGATGGACCGCATGGGTTTGTCGTACAGCGGCCCGAACAACAACACCGCCGCCAAGCCGGTCAAAAGCGCCCGTGTGGTCGGCGATGTGCTGGGCCGTTACCACCCGCACGGCGACACCGCCGCCTATGACGCGCTGGTGCGCATGGCGCAAGACTTCTCGCAGCGCTACCCGCTCATCGATGGTCAAGGCAACTTTGGGTCACGAGATGGAGACGGCGCTGCCGCCATGCGTTACACCGAAGCTCGCCTGTCGCGCATCACCAGCTTGCTGCTCGATGAGATCGACATGGGCACGGTGGACTTCATCCCCAACTACGACGGCTCCACCGAAGAGCCGCGCCAGTTGCCCGCCCGCTTGCCTTTCAGCTTGCTCAACGGGGCCAGTGGCATTGCCGTGGGCCTGGCCACCGAGATCCCCAGCCACAACCTGCGCGAAGTGGCAGACGCTTGTGTGGCCCTGATCCGCAACGACAAGCTGAGCGACAGCGAATTGCTGGCCATCATCCCCGGCCCCGATTACCCCGGTGGCGGCCAGATCATCAGCCCGGCCAGCGACATCGCCGACGCTTACCGCACCGGGCGCGGCAGCCTCAAGGTGCGTGCCCGTTGGAAGATCGAAGACTTGGCCCGGGGCCAATGGCAGCTGGTGGTGACCGAACTGCCGCAAGGCGTTAGCTCGCAGCGGGTGCTTGAAGAGATCGAAGAACTCACCAACCCCAAGGTCAAAGCCGGTAAAAAAGCACTCAGTACCGATCAGGTGCAGCTCAAGGCCAGCATGCTGGCCGTACTGGATGTGGTGCGTGACGAATCGAGCAAAGACGCTGCCGTGCGCCTGGTGTTCGAGCCCAAGACCAGCCGCATCGAACAGCAAGAACTCATCACCGCACTACTGGCCCACACGAGCCTGGAAACGTCTGCGCCGATCAACATGACCTCGGTCGGCATCGATGGCAAACCGATTCAAAAGTCGCTGCGCCAGATGCTGGTCGAGTGGATCAGCTTCCGCCAGACCACCATCACCCGCCGCAGTCAGCACCGCTTGAACAAAGTGCTGGACCGCATCCACATTTTGGAAGGCCGTCAGCTGGTGTTGCTCAACATCGACGAGGTGATCCGCATCATTCGCCAAAGCGACGAGCCCAAGCCCGCGCTGATCGAAACCTTCAAGCTCAGTGACCGCCAGGCCGAAGACATCCTTGAAATTCGCCTGCGCCAACTGGCCCGACTCGAAGCCATCAAGATCGAACAAGAACTGAGCGAACTGCGCCAAGAGCAGGGGAAACTCGAGGAGATTTTGGGCAGCCCCGCTGCGCTGCGTCGCCTGATGATCAAAGAGATCGAAGCGGACGCCAAAACCTTTGCCGACCCACGCCGCACCTTGATCCAGGAAGAGAAAAATGCGGTAGCCGAAGTCAAGGTGGTGGACGAACCCGTGACGGTGGTTGTGTCGGAAAAAGGCTGGGTGCGTGCCCGCACTGGCCACGGCCACGACGCCACGAGTTTTGCTTTTAAGGCGGGCGACGGCCTGTATGGCACATTCGAATGCCGCACGGTGGACACGCTGCTGATCTTCGGCAGCAACGGCCGCATCTACAGCGTGCCTGTGGCCACATTGCCCGGCGCACGCGGCGACGGTCAGCCCGTGACCACGCTGATCGAACTGGAGCCCACCACGCAAATTGCCCACTACTTTGCAGGCCCGGCCAACGCTACGCTGCTGCTGAGTGGCTCAGGTGGCTACGGCTTCATGGCCTCGGTCGAGAACATGATCTCGCGCAACAAGGCGGGCAAGGCTTTTATCAGCCTAGCTGATGGCGAAAGCGTCTGCGCACCCAGCCATGTGAGCGGCTCCAGCGCGACCGTGCCTGCCGACAAACAAGCCCTGCCGGCAGCCAACAGCGTCTGCTGCGCCAGCACGGGCGGCCGCGTGCTGACGTTTGAAATCAACGAACTCAAGACCATGGAAAAAGGTGGTCGGGGCCTGATGCTCATCGACCTTGAAGCCAAAGACAGCCTGGCGGGCGCTGCGGCCTACACCCGCAGCATCAAGATCGAAGGCATTGGGCGCGGTGGCAAAGAGCGCGAAGAAACCCTCGAAATCCGCAGCCTGAACAATGCCAAGGCTGTACGGGCCAAAAAGGGCCGTGTGGCCGATCTGGGCTTCAAGCCGAATCGGGTGACGCGGGTGGAGTAACCAGGGCGGAGTGATGCTTTTTTGAACAGGCCCCGCCAGTCCTTGCGAGGTGGCGCTTTGGCGGATCTTCCCTGCACTAGCCCACAGCTTTGAGCACAAGCTTTGTGGACAGTTGAGCCCAGCGCAACAGTTGACGGCTTGTTTTATAAAGTGAATACTTTATGAATATATTCCCAGGAGATATTCATGCGGTTCAGCTTTCAAGGCATTTTGTTCAGTTGTATCTTTGCTTTGATCACCGGTTGCAACAGCACAGCACCCAAGGTGGTGGAAGACGCCGCCCCCGGGGTCTTGGCTTGCAGTGTGGGTGATCAGGCGGCGGGGCGTGTCATTCAGGTGGAAGTGTGGCGAGGACGCGAAGACAGCTTGTCTGAGTATGGGGTGGCCAGAGTTTGCCAACGCCTGCAGGAGGTCAGTCGGCAATTGTGGGCTCAAGGGGTGAATTTCCGTTTCGAGGTGCTGGGTACCGTACAAATCCATACGGGCCTGGGTCGCGCCAATAACCATTTGATGCAGTCCATTCAAGCCACGCAAGGCCAACTCAAGTTGGTGATTGTGGATGCGATTGCGCAATGCGGAGATGCTGCGGGTTACATCCTGGGGTGCACCCCTCAGTTGGGTCGTCCTGTTTTGTACGCCAAAAAACACGATCCCTACAACGACCTAGCACCCGAATGGGTGATCTGGGCGCATGAGATGGGGCATGCCGCCGCTTTGTACCACCCGGATGCGCCGGGTATGGACACCGTGCCCGAGCGGATCATGACCTACATGCCCTTGCCGCAATCGACGGTATTGGCCGATTATGAGTCTGCTAATTTTGCGCAACTGGGCTCGATTGTGAACACGCCAAGAATGCATGCTGCAATGGGATCGCGGCAGGGCTCGGTGCCACGCATCAACGCAGAGCAGTTGTTGCCTTTGGTCAAAGAAGCCGGGCCTCACGGTGTCTCCTTGAGCCAGTTGACGCATCTGGACGATGCTGCCTTGTTGACTTTGGGCAAGTTGCTGGAGACTTCACTCGGTGCTGTGAGTGCAGCCGCCTCACAAAGTCCCGGCTTGCCCGTTTTGATCAACGCGCTGGTGGTGCTGGGGGAACTGGGTAAACGTGAAGCGCAGGCTTATGTTCGGCAATACCTGCGCCGCCAATCCGGTGCTGAAACACTGAACATTCGTCTGTATGGCTTGCAGGCCTTGGGGCGCGGTCAGCAGCGACATCCCACTGAAGAAAGTTTGACATTTTTGGCCCAATCCTCTGAGGAAAAGTTTTGGTGTGCCGAAGGTCAAGAGTCGGCCCAAGATTGCGCGTCCTTGGCCGAGGCTGCTCGGGATGCATTGCACGACGCGCAGTCCAGGCCTTAAAGCCATTCGGGTTTGGGTTGGAGATCAACGAACTCAAGACAAAGTAAAAATGCTGCCTGGGCCTGATGCTCATCGATCTCGAAGCCAAAGACCCTGGCAGGGGCTGCAGCCTACACCCACAGCGACATGATCGAAGGTGCCGGCAGTGGGGTGGTAAGGAGCGCGAAGTAACCCTGGAAATCCGCAGCCTGACCAATGCCAAGATTGCCCACCCTAAAAAGGGCAAAGTGGCGTATCTGTGCCTCAAGTCGAACCGGGTGAGGCGGGGCGAGTGATGCTTTTTTAAGCACACACCGCCAGCCCATGCTGGCCGGGCCTTTGGCGGCTTGTCCCTGCACTTGTCCACAGCTTTGGGAACGTTCTGTGGGGACAACACCAAGTTGAAGTTGCCGGCTCAGCCCTGAGCACCCAGCAGGTAATCGATCTTGCCCACTTCGACCCCGTTGTGGCGCAAGATGGTGTAAGCCGTGGTGATGTGGAAGTACATATTGGGCAGCATCCAGCCCGTCAAGTAGTCTTGGCCCTTGAGGGTGCGGGTTTTGCCAGGGCCTGCAGGGAAGGTGATTTCTTTGTCTTCGGTACCGTCCAGCGCTGCTCCGGGAATGGCGGCGATGAAGGCCAGGGTTTTTTGGATTCGTTCTTGCAGTTGGACCAGTGTGGTTTCGGTGTCGTCAAACTTGGGCGCCTCGACTCCGCTCAATCGGGCTACGCCGTTTTTCACGGCGTCGCAAGCGATCAACACTTGGCGGGTAAAGGGGAGCATGTCGGGGGCCAGGCGGTAGGTGGTGAGTGCCGTAGGGTCGATCTTTTTGGCTTGAACGAACTGATCGGCCTTGGCCAGAATATGGCTCAGGTTGGTGAGCATGCGGGTGCAGACGGGCAGGGTGGCGCTGGACATGGAAAGGGTCATGAAATTCTCCGGGTTTAAATGGGTTTTTTGATGCGTCAGCACCAGATCAGGTTTGTGCCTTACTGGCGTTTGTTGAACTTTTGCCAATACTGAAATTCATTCTCACGGACTTCGTATTCCAAGTCCTCCACACGCATGAGCATGCGTTCTTTGGCGTCACTCACGGCGCGGTTGTAAATGCTGGGGCCGATTTCTTCCAGAACAAAGCCGAGCAAGGCGCCGGCGGTGATGTTGCCGATTTTTTGCTCGAAGTTGTCCAGGAAGTAGCGCTCGATGCTGGCAATGGCCTGGGCGCGGTCTTCTTTGCTCAGTTCGATGGCCATGGCACTTGTCAGCCGATTTCGGCGATCAATTCGATCTCAACGCAAGCGCCCATGGGGATTTGCGCCACACCAAATGCGCTGCGGGCATGCGCGCCGACTTGCGGTCCAAACACCTGGCCCAGCAATTCGCTGCAGCCGTTGGTCACCAGGTGTTGTTCGGTGAAGTCGCCGGTTGAGTTGACCAGGCTCATCACTTTGACAATGCGCTTGATCCTGTTGAGATCGCCCACGGCTGCGTGCAGGGTGCCCATCAGGTCAATGGCCACGGCACGCGCAGCTTGCTGGCCTTCTGCTGTGCTGGTGTTTTTGCCCAGTTGGCCCGCCCAGACTTTGCCGTCTTTTTTGGCAATGTGGCCTGACAGGAACACCAAATTGCCGGTCTGCACAAAAGGCACATAGGCTGCAGCGGGCACGGACACAGGTGGCAGTTCGATGTTCAGGGATTTCAGGGTGTCGTAAACGCTCATGGTGGACTCTTAGTGGGATGGAGGGGTTCCCGCATGGGCGGGAATGGCAGCGGTGGGTGTGAATTGTCGCTGAATCCGATCCGGTTGCAGTGGCACCCGATTGGGCATGGGCAGCAGGTGTCTTTTATACGCGATGGACAAAGGACTACAGAGATATTGACAGCGGCGCAACAGGGCCTGTACCCATGACAAATTCAGCTTGTGCGGTTAAAAACAACAAAACACACGCTAGGGTCTTGGACAAGACGGGGCAAAGACCCACGGATGATCCACACAGCCAATTCAGGGGGGCTGCCATGAAGCGAATCTGCTCGCAGGGAGCTTGCCGGTCGACAGCCCGGCAGGCGTGGCCATGCTGTCACTGAAGTGGGGTGAGGGTTTGGCTCTGGGCTTGCTGGCTTGGTGCGCAGGCGTGGCCCTGCAGTTACAGCAGCAGGCGCTATGGCCTTTCTGGGGCTATGCCGCAGGGCTGGGGCTGACTTGGGGCGCTGGCCTCGTTGTGCGCCGCGTGGTCCAGTCTGTGGGTTGGCGCGCCATGGCGCTGTGCCTGGTTTGGGGGACCGCGTCTTTTGCGGTTGCAGGATTGCACGCTTTGTCGCGCTTGCACAGCATCGACCCTGCGCTGGAGGGTCAAGACCTGGATGTGGTGGGCGTGGTGCAGGCGATGCCGCAACGCCAGGATCTCGGGTGGCGATTTCGCTTTCAAATCGAGCAAGCTTGGCAGGTCGACAAACGGGGCACAGCGCAAGTCCTGAACTTATCCGCATCCTTGCCCTCGCAGGTTTATCTGGGCTGGTACGGCCGGGACGGCTCGGACGACAGCGGCTGGAACACGTCGGCCTTGCCTGAACCGGTGAAGGCGGGTGAGCGCTGGCGCTTTCGCGTGCGCCTGAAGGCCCCCCACGGCAATCTGAACCCTCGGGGCTTTGACTACGAATTGTGGTTGTGGGAGCAGGGTATTCGCGCCACCGGTTATGTGCGCACTGGGGCTAAAGACCCCGCTCCGGTGCGGTTGGCATCGACTTGGGCGCATCCGATTGAGGCTTGGCGGCAGTCCGTGCGTGATCGTTTACTGACGCATTTGTCACCGACCGTCTTGCCTGGTTCAGGGGCTGCGGTTTCGGCCTCCTTGGCGGGAGTTGTGGCGGCATTGGTCACTGGCGATCAAGCGGCCATTGACCGTGCCGATTGGGATGTCTTCAGGGCCACAGGCGTGGCGCACTTGATGAGCATTTCAGGGCTGCATGTGACCATGTTCGCTTGGCTGGCTTCGGCCTTGGTGTCCTGGGCTTGGCGTCAATCGGCCTTGTGGGGTTTTGCGGGTGCTTTGCGTTGGCCCGCGGTTCATGTGGGGGCATTGGCCGGCCTGTCATTGGCTGGGTTTTATGCATTGTTCAGCGGTTGGGGTGTGCCCGCGCAGCGCACACTGTGCATGCTGGCGGTGGTGGTCTTGCTCAAAACTTCATCCCGTCAATGGCATGGGGTACTGATCTGGCTGTCGGCGTGTGCGGTGGTGCTGACGATGGACCCGTGGGCTATGTTGCAGCCAGGGTTTTGGCTGAGCTTTGTGGCGGTGGGCGTGTTGATGGCATCGGGCCAGCACAGGGACCAGGATCGGACGCCAACCTCGGGTCTGGTGGACCGCGACACAGGTCAGCTGATGGCCTGCCCGGAGCCCAAACTTATCCAGCACCGATGGTTGGCACAGACACTGCCTGATTGGGGAAGGGCTTTGTTTCGGCAAACTTGGGGCCTGCTGCGCGAGCAGGCGGCGATCACTTGGGCTTTGGCGCCTTTGACGCTGCTTTTTTTTGGCCAGGTGTCTTTGGTGGGTTTGTTGGCCAATTTGCTGGCGATTCCCTGGGTGACCTTGGTGGTCACCCCGTTGGCCATGCTGGGGGTGGTTTGGCCTGACGCCTGGGTGTTGGCGGTTTGGGCGCTGCAGCCGCTGGCGAGCCTGTTGGCCTGGTTTGCCGCCTGGCCAATGGCCAGTGTGTCCACCGCCACCCCGCCCTGGGCTTTGACCGTGGTGGCGCTGGCTGGGGCAGTGGGACTGGTGCTCAAGCTGCCGCTGTCCTGGAAGCTCTTGTGCTTGCCTCTTTTATGGCCTGTGCTTTTTTGGGTACATCCACGCCCGGCTGAAGGCACGTTTGAATTGTTGGCTGCAGATGTGGGCCAGGGCAATGCGGTGTTGGTCCGCACCGCCACACACAGCTTGTTGTACGACACGGGTCCACGCTATTCGGCCGAAAGTGACGCCGGGCACCGGGTTCTGGTGCCCTTGCTGGCGCACATGGGCGAGCGGCTGGATGTGCTCATGCTTAGCCACCGCGACAGCGACCATACCGGTGGTGCGGCGGCGGTGTTGGCCATGCAGCCGCAGGCGCGCTTGTGGTCGTCGCTGGAAGATGCACACGCTTTGCATGCCTTGCGACCCGGTTGGACTCGCTGCCAGGCGGGGCAGTTGTGGGTGTGGGATGGGGTGCTGTTTGAGGTGTTGCATCCGCCCGTTTCGCAGACGGTCACCCGTCAGCCCAAACCCAATGAAACCAGCTGCGTCTTGCGTATCAGCCAAGGCGGGGTTGCGGCCTTGTTGGCGGGTGACATTGAGGCTGCCCAAGAGTTGTCTCTGGTGCGAATGGGCTTGACCCCGGTGGACGTGTTGCTGGTGCCGCACCACGGCAGCAAGACCTCATCGACACTAGAATTTTTGCAGGCCTTGCAGCCCCAGCTGGCGCTGGTGCAAGCGGGCTATCGCAACCGCTTTGGTCACCCAGCCGAGCCGGTGGTGGACCGTTATCGGGCACAGGGCATTGCGCTGGTGGCGTCCACCCACTGCGGTGCG
>CAJBLW010000081.1 GCA_903953985.1 uncultured Burkholderiales bacterium | reverse complement strand
GCACCGAGAAGTCGTACAGCCGCGCACTCTCGGGGTAGAGGTAGTTCGACCGCACGATGGTGGTGTTGCGCCCGGTATTGCCACCGCCGATCCAGCCCGCTTCGAGCACGGCCACATTCGTGATGCCATGGTTCTTCGCTAAGTAGTAGGCCGTGGCCAGGCCGTGGCCGCCACCGCCGATAACGATGACGTCGTAGCTCGGTTTGGGCTCGGCATCGCGCCAGGCAGGGGCCCAGTCGGCATGGCCATGCCTGGCTGCCGCCAGGAGGTTCCAGGCAGAGTAGTGCTTGCGCTGTGGTATTGGTTCAGACATCAAGGTGAGCCGAGCAAATTGCGATGGGCCCGGTAGGACTTAGGCCTGCCGCACGAATAGTTTGTTGCACACAGTTTCCGGCAAACCGCCGGTGTGGATGGCAAATGATGACGAACCTGCTGCATGTCATGCGGGTACCTTCCAGACCTGCCGGGCGACGCGCATCAGGTTGCCACCCAGGATGGCGCGCAGATCGTCCACGGCATAACCTAGGTGCAACAGCCCCGTGACGATCTCCTCCAGCTGTTCCGGGCGAACGAAACTCATGCCGTTTCCGTAACCCAGTTCGGGGGGGAACGTATCCTTCATGGCGGCCATGCCTGCGTCAACTTCAGCCTGGTCGAACACATAGTCCAGGCCCAGCGCCACATGCTGGGGACCAATCAGTTGCACGGCATGGTCAAGGTGGCGCACAAACGTCTCGCTGCGGATGTCGTTGTCGCCCAGGAATGGCCCCACGCCATTGATGCCGACCACACCGCCTTTGGCCGCGCAAGCCCGCATCAGGGCGTCTGAAATGTTGCGCGGATGCGGCCGAACGGCACTCGGGTTGGAGTGCGAGAAGATGACGGGCCCGGGCGCATAGGCCAGCACCTCGCGCGCGCTGCGCTCGCCCAGGTGACTGCAGCACACCACCATGCCCACGCGCGTCATCTCGTCGATCAGGCTGCGGCCAAAGTCCGTAAGGCCGCAGTCGTCGTCCTGGCAGCCCCCGGCCGCAGCGTTGTTGCGGTTGTAGGCCAGCAGCATCCAGCGCACACCCAGGTCGAAATAGAGCTGAACCAGGCTGATCTGATCGGCGACGGCATTGGCGCCTTCGATGTCAAAGCTCACGGCCAGCCGACCGCTCGCCCTTGCCAGCTCGATGTCACCCACCGTTCGCACCAGAACGAACTCCTCAGCACGCTGTGCCAGCCATTCGCGCAAGCTGGCAATCATTCGCACGTGCTGTTCGATACCGTCGTCGCCGAAGCCGATGTTCAGTGAGACATGGTCAAACCCTGCTGCACGGTAGCGGGCAAGCTGCGGCAAGAAACTGGTGTCAATCGGCCGTAGCGGCATGCACCCGTGGTTGTCCCAGACCAGGCAGCCGTCAATAATCTCGCGTGCGGACCTCATGGCATGGTGGGTACGGGTTGCAACGCGGCCGCAGGCAAGCTGCCTTCGCCAGGCAGGTCAGTTGCGTATGTGGGGTTGGGTCCATCGTCCTCGAATCCCGGGCCGCAATGGTCGAATGAGGGCAGCAAATTGAACATATGGTTATTATACTATCCACATGATGCGATCGCCTACCTTTTTTACAAATGGATAAACTTCAAATGCCTGCTACTCAACAACTTAATGTGGACGAAATATTGGCCGGAATTCGGGCTTGGATCGAAATCGAGAGCCCGACCGATGACCCTACGGGCATGGCCCGCATGGCGGCGCGTGTGCAGGCCGACTACGAAGCCATTGGCGTGCGGGTGGAGCGCATTGCTGGTCGCGACGGGTTCGGCGACCACCTGCTGGCCATAGATGACCGCCACTGCCCTGCGCAGGCCGCCGAGGGCAAAGGGGTGCTGATTCTGAGCCACATTGATACCGTGCATCCAAT
>CAJBLW010000080.1 GCA_903953985.1 uncultured Burkholderiales bacterium | reverse complement strand
ACCTCCTTGAGGGCCACGGCCCAGGGGAACAGGAAGGCGATTTCAAGATCGAACAAGATGAACAAAATGGCCACCAGGTAGTAGCGCACATCGAACTTCATTCGAGCGTCTTCGAAGGCTTCGAAGCCGCATTCGTAGGGGGAATTTTTTTCCGCGTCAGGTCGATTGGGGCCAAGGATGTAGCCTAAAACCTGGGGAATGATGCCGACAGCAACGCCGACCAAAATGAACAAGAGAATGGGGAGGTACTGTTCGAGGTTCATTTGGTGACTGCCGGTTAATGACCGATTGAAGAGCCCAAGCCTTCAGCCCGAGCGATTCTGTTTGTCTGGTGCCGTCGGCGAGACTCGAACTCGCACAGCTTTCGCCACTACCCCCTCAAGATAGCGTGTCTACCAATTTCACCACGACGGCTGGATGCACAGGACCAGTTTGCATGAGGTACACCTTGAGTGCGTATTGCTTGCTGGTCAGTCTCTGATTTTACCCCGAAAAATGATCTATTTTCCGACTTAAAACCTGAAAATTGTGCGCAGCAGCAAAGCTGAATGAGAGCTTACTGCTAAGCCGTTTATTTCACCGGTGCAGGGGGGACGCTGTTGTCCGGCTTGACCACCGGTGCGTTGCCTGGAATCTGTGCGGCTGGGCTGGTGTTCACAGGGGCAGGCGCCGTCACAGCCGCGCCTTCGAGCACACTGCCCGAAGATGTGGGTGCGAGCTTGCCAAAATAAGCCAGCAACAAAGTACAGACGAAAAACACAGCCGCCAACACGGCCGTCGTGCGCGACATGAAGTTCGCACTACCAGTTGCGCCAAACAAGCTTCCCGAACCACCGCTTCCAAAAGCTGCCCCCATGTCAGCGCCTTTGCCATGCTGGATCAAGATCAGGCCAATCATGGCCAGAGCCGACAACATCTGAACCACCAAAATCAAGGTCAACATTACGCTCATTTGAATTCTCCGAAAATATTAGAACTGGGTTGAAAAGCTCAGCGCGAAGCGGCTTTCAATATGGATAAAAAGTCTGGTACCTTGAGCGATGCACCACCGATCAGGCCGCCATCCACATCGGGTTGGGCCAGCAAGACGGCTGCATTGGCCGCATTCATGCTGCCGCCATACAAAATCGACACGCGATCGGCATGCGCCGTGGCCGCTTGCAATTGAGCACGCAACACAGCGTGCACGTCTTGCGCTTGCTCGGGTGTTGCGGTCAATCCAGTGCCGATGGCCCAAACGGGCTCATAAGCCACCACGATTTCGCTGATGCAGTGGCCATTGGTGTGGATCACCGCCGCCAACTGTCGCTTGACCACCGCCTCAGTCTGACCCGCCTCGTGCTCGGCCAGACTCTCGCCCACGCACACGATAGGAGTGATGCCTGCAGCCAGGGCACGCTGGGCTTTATTGGCCACCACGGTGTCTGTCTCGCCATGGCACTGGCGACGCTCCGAGTGGCCCACGATGGCGTAACGCACCGCAAAATCACTCAGCATTGCCGCTGACACTTCGCCGGTGTAAGCCCCTGATTCGTGGGCTGACACATCCTGCGCACCCACTTCCAAGGCCGATCCGGCCAATAAACTTTGAACTTGCGCCAGATAGGGTGCAGGTACGCACACCGCAGCACGGCAATTGACTTCGCCCATGCCGCTTAGCAGGTCGGACAACAAAGACACGTTGGCTACCAAGCTGCCATGCATCTTCCAATTACCGACCATCAACTTGGCTAGCCTCGTCATCACCAGGTCACCACAATCTTGCCCACATGCTGGTTCGTCTCCATCAAGGCATGGGCTTGCGCCGCACCCGATGGCAAACCACCACCCGCTTCTGCCGCAGCGAACACGCTGTGAATCACCGGCTTGATGCGACCCGATTCGATCCAGGGCCAAACGGTTTGGCGCAAAGACTGGGCAATCGCTGCCTTGAAGGCCACGGGTCGCGGACGCAGTGTCGAACCGGTGATCGTCAAGCGACGGCGCAGCACCATACCGGCATTGAACTCGCTCTTGACGCCGCCTTGCACCGCGATGATGACCAAGCGACCATCTTCGGCCAAGGCCTCGATTTCACGCGCCACATAGTCACCTGCGACCATGTCCAAAATCACATTCACACCCACGCCGCCGGTCAGACGCTTGGCCTCGGCGACGAAATCAGTGGTTTTGTAGTTGATGGCATGGTCGGCGCCCAAAGCCAAGCAAGCCCGACATTTTTCATCGGACCCGGCCGTGGCGATCACGGTCGCGCCTGCTGCCTTGGCCATCTGAATGGCGGTCACGCCAATGCCGCTGGTGCCGCCCTGAATCAACAAGGTGTCACCCGCTTGCAAACGCCCACGGTCAAACACGTTGCTCCACACTGTAAAAAACGTCTCGGGCAGCGAAGCGGCTTCCGTGTCCGTCAGGCCCTTGGGCACGGGCAAACACTGGGCCACCGGTGCCACGCACAGTTGCGCGTAACCACCACCAGCCACCAATGCGCAAACGCGGTCGCCCACCGCAAAG
Organism: uncultured Burkholderiales bacterium; assembly: GCA_903953985.1. Classification (GTDB taxonomy): domain Bacteria; phylum Pseudomonadota; class Gammaproteobacteria; order Burkholderiales; family Burkholderiaceae_C; genus Limnohabitans_A. The sequence continues at coordinate 5,079 of CAJBLW010000080.1, read as the reverse complement.
CCCGCTTCGGCCATGGCCACTGCATCGCCCGACACCACCACACCCGCCACCTCCAAGCCCGGAATATCCGAGGCACCCGGTGGCACAGGGTAGTTGCCGGTGCGTTGCAACACATCGGGGCGGTTGATGCCTCTGGCAGAGACGCAAATGAGCAACTCCCCTGCCCCAGCCACAGGCTCGGGACGGGTGCCGGGCACCAGCACCTCAGGGGCGCCGAAGCTTTGAATTTCGATGACGTTCATGGTGGTGTGCGTTCAGCGTGGATGGTTGGTTGAGCGTTGGGGGTTAAAAGCATCTCGCTCAACGCCCAACCCTCAACGAACAAAGCGCAACGACTCAGCCTTGAGCCGGACGGTCCAACAAAGCCTTCATCGACAACTTGATGCGGCCTTTTTCGTCGGTTTCCATGACCTTGACTTTGACAATCTGGCCTTCGCTCAGGTAATCGGTGACTTTTTCAACGCGCTCGTGGGCGATCTGGCTGATGTGCAGCAGACCGTCTTTGCCGGGCAGCAAGTTGATCAGTGCACCGAAATCCAAGATCTTGGTCACTGGGCCTTCGTAGACCTTGCCGATTTCGACTTCGGCGGTGATCTGCTCAATGCGCTTCTTGGCGATGTCGGCCTTTTCGCCATCGGTGGCCGCGATGGTGATCGTGCCATCTTCCGAGATGTTGATTTGGCAACCGGTCTCTTCGGTCAGCGCACGGATGGTCGCGCCACCCTTGCCGATCACGTCACGGATTTTCTCGGGGTTGATCTTCATGGTGAAGAGCTTGGGGGCGAAATCCGAGACTTCGGTGTTGGCCGTGCTCATTGCCTCTTGCATCTTGCCCAGAATGTGCATGCGCGCTTCTTTGGCTTGGGCCAAAGCGACTTGCATGATTTCTTTGGTGATGCCCTGGATCTTGATGTCCATCTGAAGCGCGGTGATACCGTGGGTGGTACCAGCGACCTTGAAGTCCATGTCACCCAGGTGGTCTTCGTCACCCAAGATGTCGGTCAACACCGCAAAGCGGTTGTCTTCCTTGATCAGGCCCATGGCGATACCGGCCACGTGGGCTTTCATCGGCACACCCGCGTCCATCATCGACAGGCAGCCGCCGCAGACAGAGGCCATGGACGAAGAACCGTTCGATTCGGTGATTTCGGACACCACACGCATGGTGTACGGGAACTCTTCTTTGCTGGGCAACACAGCCGCCAAAGCACGCTTGGCCAAACGACCGTGGCCGATCTCGCGGCGCTTGGTACTGCCCATGCGGCCCACTTCGCCGGTGGCAAAGGGAGGCATGTTGTAGTGGAACATGAAGCGGTCTTCGAACTCACCAGCCAGCGCGTCGATGCGCTGAGCATCGCGCTCGGTGCCCAAAGTAGTGATCACCAAAGCCTGGGTTTCGCCACGTGTGAACAAGGCCGAGCCGTGGGTGCGTGGCAAAACGCTGTTGCGGATTTCAATGGGCCGCACAGTGCGTGTATCGCGGCCGTCGATACGGGGCTCACCCGCCAAAATCTGGCTGCGCACGATGCGCGCTTCGATCTCGAACATCAGGCCGTCGAGCTTGACGCCGTCAAAGGCCACGCCTTCTTCGGCCAATGCGACTTTGACCGAGGCGTAGGCTTCACGGCAAGCGTGTGTGCGGGCTTGCTTATTGCGGATTTGATAAGCAGCGCGCAGTTTTTCTTCTGCAAGTGCTGCCAATTTAGCTTCAAAAGCCAAGTCACGGGCAGGCGCTTGCCAGTCCCACACCGGCTTGCCAGCGTCGCGCACCAGCTCGTGGATCGCGTTGATGGCAATGGCCGATTGCTCGTGGCCGTACACCACACCACCCAACATGATTTCTTCGGACAGTTGCTGGGCTTCGGATTCGACCATCAGCACAGCGGCTTCGGTACCGGCAACCACCAGGTCCATCACGCTGTCTTTGCGCTGCGTCTGGCCGGGATTCAGGACGTATTCACCGTTGATATAGCCCACGCGGGCCGCGCCAATGGGGCCGTTGAAAGGAATGCCAGAGATGGACAAGGCGGCAGACACAGCGATCATCGCAGCGATGTCGGCATCGACTTCAGGGTTCAGCGACACCGTGTGGATGACCACGTGCACGTCGTTGTAAAAACCTTCAGGGAACAGGGGACGGATCGGGCGGTCGATCAAGCGGCTGGTCAGGGTCTCGTGCTCGCTGGGCTTGGCTTCACGCTTGAAGAAGCTACCGGGAATCTTACCTGCAGCGTAAGTCTTCTCGATGTAATCCACGGTGAGGGGGAAAAAGTCTTGACCGGCCTTGGCGATCTTGGAGCCCACGACGGTGGCGAGCACGACGGTGCCCTCCATGTCGAGCAGCACAGCGCCACCGGCTTGGCGTGCGACTTCGCCGGTTTCCATTTTGACCGTGTGCTGGCCCCACTGGAATGTTTTGGTGACTTTATTGAAAATAGACATGTTCAGAACTCCTGAAAACAAAAGCGCATGAGGCTGCACTGTGGGCCCGGAAGATGACGCTCTGAACTCGATGCCATTCCACAAAACCTTGACCGAAAAGCCTTGTGGAATGACACAGCGCGAGATCGCCCTGACAAATTCCGACTGAAAAAAAGAATAAAGCGCCTGAGCTAGTGAACTAACTCAGGCGCTTTTCATCTGGATAGACGGTTATTTACGCAGGCCAAGCTTGGCGATCAGCGCAACGTAACGGTCAGCATCACGGGACTTGAGGTAGTCCAGCAGCTTGCGGCGACGGCTGACCATGCGCAGCAAACCACGGCGACCGTGATGGTCTTTGGCGTGTGTTTTGAAGTGGGGTGTCAGCTCGTTGATACGGGCTGTGAGCAAAGCCACCTGGACTTCTGGGGACCCAGTGTCGTTGGCAGCACGGGCATTGGCCTTGACGACCTCGGCCTTGATTGAAGATGCAATCATGGTTTTTCCTTGTTGTTTCGCTGGCATTCAATGAAGAATTTCAGCGGGTTAATGACTTGCGCCAACTGCCGGAAAAGCGGATGACGTGCGCAATGCAAATCGCAGAGCAGCGAGATTATAGCCCGAAACATGGCCTCAGTGGGACCCCTCAGACAACCCGAAACATCAACACTTCCAACCGACGAGGCGTCCAAACCAGCGGCCTTCAAGGTTCGCGCGAGTGCTTGGCTCAGGGCTGCACCGATGAAGCCCCCTGCTGGTTGATCTTCTGCCCTTGACCGATCTTTAACCGGTCATGCCAGACGCACCTTGCCCGCGGCCTCTTGCAAGTGCTTACAACAAAACAAACAATCGCAGCTAAAAAAGCATCCATTTATTTAAACTTATGGCAAAAATTTATGCTGCCAACACATGAAAAAACGCCAAAATCTTCGCATTGTTTTGAGCAGCTCCCTGGTGGTGTTGAGCCTTTGGCACATCCCGGCGGTCCAAGCCCAAATCTGTACCCGAGAATACGCCCCCGTCTGCGGACAAATTGCAGACCAAGCCTCGCAAACCTTCCCTAACCGCTGCACGCTCAACAACGCACAAGCCCGTCCCATCGCCCAAGGCGAATGCCCACGCAGCACCTTGCCCCAGCCTGTGCCACAAGTGCCTCCTATGCCTGCACCACGCCCCATGCCAGGCAGCGACAGCGACGCTCAGGGCTGCAAAGCCTCTGCGGGTTTCGTCTGGAACGCCGAACTCGCGAGCTGCATACGCCCCTGGATGAGTAATGCCATCACACTCGAAGTGGGCGCCCATCGCCAAAAGTGCACCGGCCTGATCGAGATGCAATGCCTGATGGTGCGCGAACTGCAAGAAGGCCGGAAAAAGCCTCGGTGGGAACCGCTTTTCGAAGACATCGAAGGCTACAAACACCAAGTCGGCAAACGCCAACTCCTGCGGGTGCGCAAGGACCGACAGGAAAACGTGACGGCCGACGCCCCCAGCATCACCTACAAGCTCGTCAAACAACTGCCCTGATCCAGCCATCTGGGCTGCTGGTCGACCCCAAAAGCCTAGACGGTGATCGCTCGCTATACCTTGCAACCGATCGCAGCCAACTTCTTCCACGATGTGCACAACCTTTCCGCAGACCAAGCGATGGCGCTGGCATGGATGGCTTGAGGAAGTGAAAGGACCGCCCGAAGCCCGATAAAATCAGCGGCTTATGACAAACCAACTCGACAAAAAATCCCAAGCTTGGTCCGCGCTCTTTTCCGAACCCATGAGCGAGTTGGTCAAGCGCTACACCGCCAGCGTGTTCTTTGACAAACGCCTGTGGCAAGCCGACATCACCGGCAGCCTGGCCCACGCCGAGATGCTGGCGGCGCAAAATATCATCGGCGCCAGCGACCTGGCGGACATCCAGCGCGGCATGGTGCAGATCACCCAAGAGATCGAATCCGGCGCTTTCGAGTGGAAGCTCGACCTGGAAGACGTGCACCTGAACATTGAAGCGCGGCTGACCCAGTTGGTAGGTGACGCGGGCAAGCGCCTGCACACCGGCCGCAGCCGCAACGACCAAGTGGCCACCGATGTGCGCCTGTGGCTGCGCGGCGAAATGGACCTGATCATCGATTTGCTGATTGACTTGCAAAAGTCGTTGGTCGATGTGGCCGAGCAAAACGTCGAGGTCATCATGCCGGGCTTCACCCACTTGCAAGTGGCCCAACCTGTCAGCTTTGCGCACCACCTGCTGGCCTACGTCGAGATGTTTGCCCGCGACGCCGAGCGCATGAGCGATGTGCGCCGACGCACCAACCGCCTACCGCTGGGCAGCGCCGCCTTGGCCGGCACCACCTATCCACTGGACCGTGAGCGCGTGGCCCGCACGCTGGGCATGGTCGACGAACACGGCAACCCGCAGGTTTGCCAAAACAGCCTGGACGGCGTGAGCGACCGCGACTTCGCGATCGAATTCACCGCCGCGGCTTCTCTTTGCATGGTTCACATCAGCCGCTTCAGTGAAGAGTTGATTTTGTGGATGAGCCAGAACTTCGGCTTCGTGCGCATTGCCGACCGCTTCACCACCGGCTCGAGCATCATGCCGCAGAAGAAAAACCCCGACGTGCCCGAACTGGCACGCGGCAAAACCGGACGCGTAGTCGGTCATTT
>CAJBLW010000079.1 GCA_903953985.1 uncultured Burkholderiales bacterium | reverse complement strand
TTGTTTGTCTCGCCTGCGCCCGGCCCGGTGCTGGCCAACTATGGCCTGGACACGCTGCGCTTTGTGAAGCCCGTGGGCATCGGCGACACCATCCAGGCGCGCCTGACCGCCAAACGCAAGATCGACCGCAACAAGAAAGACGCCAACGGCGTGGGCCAAGGCGTGGTGGCGTGGGACGTGGAAGTCACCAACCAGCTGGGCGAGGTGGTGGCCAGCTACGACATCTTGACGCTGGTGGCCAAGCGAGGCTGATGGGCACACCCTGGCGCTGTGGCGACATGGTGCCAGTCGTAATATCCGATCCTGCACCGGGCATTGAATGTTCGGCACCGTCAGTGTCGGCAGTGCCGCTTGTGTGACTGTCGGTGTTGCGTCGAGAGTGACCGATCACACGACCCGACTGCCATCACAACCTCAAATCCAAATGATCTTCAAAGATCATTTTTGAGCAATTCACGGTGATTAAACATGTTTTTTGCAATAAAACATGTTTTTGAGCATAATCAGGCATGGATTTCCAAAATCTTCTAGGTGGTGCGTGGTTGGTGGCACGGTACGGCATGGACTTGGTCATGCCTTTGGCCGTGCGCAGCAGTGTGGGCGGACGCCGCACCTCTGAGCTGGCCGATGGCATCAAGACCGAGACCTTTGTAGAGGCCATGCGGCCCAACGCCAACTTGCGTGGGCACTTGACCTTTCACCTCAAGCACGAGGTGCTGCACCTGGAATTGCTCAGTCGCCTGTTTGATCAGATCGATTCAGTCGAACTGGTGGCTTGGATCGACGACGAACCCAGCGGTCAATACGCCAGAAGGATTGGCTTTTTGTACGAGTGGCTGACGGGGCGGCAGCTGGCCGTCAATGCCAGCATGGCAGGCCCTTATGTGGATGTGCTGGACGAGCGCAAGCTGGTCGCAGCATCTCCGCAGCGGTCTGTGCCCAACCGCCGCTGGCGGGTGCGCGACAACTTGCCCGGTACGCCCTCTTTTTGCCCCTTGGTGCGCAAGACCAGCGAACTCGATGCTGCGGCAGCGGTCGACATTCGAGGCCTGCTGGATGCGCTCGCATTGGAATTTGGCGAAGATGTGCTGATGCGCTCTGCGGTTTGGATGACGCTGCGCGAGAGCAAGTCGAGCTTTGCCATGGAGGGCGAGGCCGATCAGTCCGACCGCATTCAGCGGTTTGCCGATGTATTGGCCAGGCGCACGGGGCAGGGGGACTTGGCGCTGCATGACCCTGTGTTGGCGCAGCTGCAATCCGATATTTTGGGTCGCCGCAACACCCTACAACGGTTGGGAATTCGGCAATCGCCCGTTTTTGTTGGGCAAGTGGTGCGTTACCAAGAGGTGGTTCACTACGTGGCCCCGCCAGCGCGCGACATGCAGGCCATGCTCGACGGGCTGGCGGTTTTTTGGGAACGCACTCAGGGTCAATCGGCGGTGATGCGCAGCGCGGTGATGTCCTTTGGGTTTGTTTACATTCATCCGCTGGCCGACGGCAACGGGAGAGTTCACCGCTTTTGGGTGAACGATGTGTTGCGCCGTGATGGTGTGGTCAAAGAACCGATGATCCTGCCGGTTTCATCCTTGATCAGCAGCGATCCGGGCGAGCGGCGCGCCTACAACAGCGTGCTGGACTCTATCTCGCGGCCCTTGATGGGGGCGTTGACCGGAGCCTGCGAGTTTGTGCCCACGCCCATCACCTACCCCGATGGCATCCGATCGAACTTTGTGTTCAAGGGGGAGGCCATAGCGCAGCCAGTTTGGCGTTACCCGGACTTGACAAACCATGTGCTCTATCTGGCCGATGTGCTGGTGCGCACCATCCAAGACGACATGCGCGGTGAATCACGTCATTTGCGCAACCACGCTCAAGCCCGTGCTGCGATCAAAGACATCATCGAGATGCCGGACCTGCAGATCGATCGGGTCATCCGCTCGGTAGAGGCCAACCAAGGCAAGCTGTCGAACGTGCTGGCCAAGGAAATTCCCTTGTTGGCAGAGCCAGGCTTGTGGACAGCGATCGTTGAAGCCACCGTTGGCGCATTGGCGCAATCGAATGAGAAAAGCACAGACCTTTGACACACCATGAAGCGCTACGACCGCCACATCCTGCCCTACCTGATCGACTTCGCTTGTGGCCTGCCCATGGTGCAGGCGCAGCGCCGCCGGTTGGTACCCCAGGCGCAGGGCCGGGTGCTGGAGATCGGCATGGGCACCGGGCGCAATCTGGCGTTTTATGACCGCTGCCGCGTGACGCGCTTGGTGGGCGTGGACCCGGCCATGCAGATGCACCGCCTGGCCCAAAAGCGCAGCCAAAAGGCGGGTATCGCTGTGGAGCTGATGGGCCTTTCGGCCGAGCAGCTGCCCACACCAGACGCCAGCTTTGACACCGTGGTCTGCACCTACACCCTGTGCAGCATTCCCGATGCGGCGCAGGCCCTGCGCGAGATGCGCCGTGTGCTGGTGCCAGGTGGCCAGCTTTTGTTTTGCGAACACGGCCGTGCCCCAGATGCGAATGTGCGCCGCTGGCTAAGAGCGCTTGCAGCCCCTCTGGGGGCCGCTGGCCGGAGGTTGTCAGCTGGGGCGCGACATCCCCGCCTTGCTGCAAGAAGCGGGCTTTGCAGCTCAAACGCAATCGGCCTATCTGGCCGGGCCGCGCCCCATGACTTTTCACTACTGGGGCCAGGCGCAAGCGGCTTGAACCATCGCATCCGGGATAATCCATGCCATGAGATCCCCCATTGCCGTTGTCGACGTTGACCGTTGTGAAACCTGGACCCGTTACAAAAACGGGATGTGTGACACCTGCGCAGCCAACTGTTGCACCATGCCGGTCGAGGTCAAACTGGCTGATCTGGTGCGGCTGGAATTGGTCGACCCGTTTGAGGCCGAGCACGAAGACCCCAAACACATTGCCAAACGCCTGAGCAAAGCCGGCGTGATCGAGCACTTCAATTTCAAGAACAGCATTTTCAGCTTGGCCCGCCGCGCCAGCGGCGACTGCCAGTTTTTGGATGCCACCACCCGGCGCTGCACGGTGTATGCCCAACGCCCCAACACCTGCCGACTGCATCCCCAAATTGGGCCGCGTCCCAACCACTGCCCTTATGGCCACAAAGGGCAGTCGCGCTGAACAGCCCTTCGCAGCCAGGCATCAGCCCCCAGTTTGCCAATGCCGTTTCCTTGCGGGCAATGTGCCAGCCCGATTTGTTTCTGCGGTTACAGCTTTTGTCCGGCATGCGGTGCGGAAGCAATTACAATCAGATTCTGAAAACATCCTCCGTTTTTTTACGGCAGCAGGCGTTTTTAATAATTTTGTTAATGTTTTTTGTCCTTTTGCGACATCGAACATTGCGGTAGCCTACCCGGTACCTCTCTACGCCCCCAATCACATGATGCACAAGACCCCTTCGCTTAACGTCCGCCACGTGCTCAAAGCTTTGGTGCTTGCCGGCATGGCGGCCCTGAGTCTTCAGTCGCAGGCGCAGTTTCAGGCGGTCGCGCCTGCGGCAGTGGCTGCGCCCTCCTTTGGTGCAGCAGAAGTCAACGCCATGGGTGGCGGTGCAGCGGCACCGGCAGCGGGCCTGCCCAGCGGCATGGGCACAATGGGTAACACCGGCAACACGGGCATTCAAGGCCTGGGAGGCCGTCCTGCACTGCAGGGCGCGCAAGGCCAAGTGGGCGCAGGCGCACAAAGTCAAAACACCACCGCCGCTTTGGGCGCATCGCCCGCCTTGGGCCAAACCCAGTTCCAGCGCTTTGTGCAAGACGCCACTGGCAGAGCCTTGCCGCTCTATGGCTACAACCTGTTTGACCGAGGCCGCTTCCCCAGCCTGACCGACGTGCCCGTGCCTGCCAACTATGTGGTGGGCCCTGGCGATGAAATCGACCTCAAAATCTGGGGCGCCGTGGACGTGGCCATGCGCCTGCCGGTGGACCGCAACGGCCAAATCACCGTGCCCAAAGTCGGCCCCATCACCGTGGCCGGCACCCCTGCTAGCGCGCTAGACGCGCACCTGAAAAAACAAGTCGGCCGCGTGTTCAACAATTTCGAGCTCAGTGCCACCATGGGCCGCCTGCGCTCCATGCAAATTTTTGTGGTCGGCCAAGCCCGCAACCCCGGTGCCTACACCGTGTCCAGCCTGTCCACGCTGATTGGCGCGCTGTTTGAAAGCGGT
>CAJBLW010000078.1 GCA_903953985.1 uncultured Burkholderiales bacterium | reverse complement strand
CTGGCACGCTTGGCGCCGGGTGCCCCTTTGTGCAAGCTCTTGTCCGACAAGCCGCATTTGCGCCAACTCGAGGTCGCCTTGAAAGGCGGTCAAATGGGGTCGGCTGATTTTTTTGTCCAGGCCTTGAGGGGGCGCGAAGCTTGAACGCGGGTGCAGCGCTCGAGTAAATGTCTTGATGGCCAATGAATAGAGGGTGTGTATGACGTTTTCAGCTGCAAATGGGCGCGTGGGCCTGGTCACCGGCGGGGCCAAAGGGATTGGTGCAGAGGTTTGCCTGGCTTTGGCAGCCAAGGGGTTCAAGGTTTGGGTGGCCGACAAAGATGTGCAAAGTGCACAAGTTTGCGCGGCTGAACTGCAAAAACAAGGGGGACAAGCCCAAGCCGTGTTGCTGGATGTGGCCGATCCGGCCTCGGTAGCGCAGGTGTTTGCGGCCGTGGAGGCGCAAGATGGGCGCTGTGATGTGCTGGTCAACAGTGCGGGCATCGCCAAGGTCTTTCCCTTCCTGGATTTCCCTTTGGACAACTTCGTGGCCACGATGGCGGTCAATGTGACGGGAACTTTGCTGTGTGCGCAACACGCCGCCCGGCTGATGCTGCCTCAGCGCTGGGGCCGCATTGTCAACATCGCGTCGGTGGCGGGTTTGCGGGCTGTGGGCAAGGGGCGCACGGCCTATGGCACCTCCAAAGGGGCGGTGGTGGCTTTGACCCGGCAAATGGCGGTGGAGTTGGCCGAGCATGGCATCACGGCCAATGCGGTGTGCCCCGGGCCGGTGGACACGCCCATGACGCGCGAGTTGCACACCGAGCAGTTTCGCGGCGAATACGCCAAGGCCATACCCATGGCGCGTTATGGCCTGACCACCGAGATTGCGGCGGCGGTGATGTACCTGGTGTCGGATGAGGCGAGTTACACCACGGGGGTGGCCTTGCCGGTCGATGGCGGGTTCATGTCGGCCGGTGCGCCGGGCTTGTGAGTGCGTGTTCCAACAAGGAGTCACAGATGTCGCCTGAGATGAACTTCATAGACACCGATGTTTTGCGCATGGGCTATCAGGATTGGAACCCCGGCGCAGAGCGCACGGTGATCTTGTTGCATGGTTGGCCCGACAGTGTGCGCACTTGGTCGGGTGTGGCGCCTTTGCTGGCGGCGCAAGGATGGCGTGTGGTCGTGCCGGCCTTGCGGGGGTTTTCGCCCACACGGTTTTTGCATGCCGACACGCCGCGCAGTGGGCAGATTTCTGCCTTGGGTCGCGATGTGCTGGATTTGATTGCGCGACTGGAATTGAAGCAACCGGCTTTGGTGGGCCATGACTGGGGTGCCCGTGCGGCTGCCAGTGCCTGCGCTTTGCAGCCAGGTGTGGCCAGCCATCTGGTCATGATGTCGGTGGCCTATGGCACCAATTTGCCATCGCAAAATCTGTCGCTCACGCAGGTGCGCAACTATTGGTACCACTGGTTCATGGCCACGCCAAGGGGGCAAGCCGAAGTGCGCGAGAGGGGCCCCGCCTTTGCCAAAATCATGTGGGACACCTGGTCGCCTGCCGGTTGGTATGACGATCAAGAATTCGAGGCCACGGCCGAAGTGTTTGCCAACAAAGACTGGCCAGAGGTGACGCTTCACTCTTACCAGCACCGCTGGGGGCATGCCCCGGGTGATCCGCGTTATGCCGCCGAAGAAGAAACCTTGAGCCGGGTCTCGCCCCTGAGTGTGCCCACTTTGATGTTGCATGGCGGCGTGGATGGCGTGAACCCTGCATCCACATCAGAGGGGCAAGCGTCGCTTTTTCTGAACCGGTATGAGCGCAAAGTGCTGCCCGCCTGTGGGCATTTCCCGCAGCGTGAAGACCCTGAACAAGTGGCCCAAGAACTGATCCGGTTTTTGGCAGCCTGAGCGCTTGGGCAGCGCTTGCCACAACAGTCCGTGGGTAGTTGTGTGTCTTGCGTGGCTATTGGGGGTTTAGATGCCCTTGCAGACCATTTGTTGGGCTTGGGCCGTGCTTTGCCGGTGGGGCAGGGGGGTGTTTTGCAACCAATGGGCCATGTCTTGCAGCGTCTCGCGGGTGCGCAGTTGGCGTGTCAGCAGGTGCCAGCCTTCGGGGTAAACGACGACATCGGTCGAGGCGGATTGGGGCACAGCGGTGTTCAGGTGCGTCAACCAATCGCACACGGGTTGCACCGGAATGATGCGGTCACGCAGGCCGTAGAGCACCAAGCTGCGTTGGGGTGGCAGGGCGGTTTGAGATTGTGCGCGACCCATCAGCTCGGTTACCCCGGCCAGGCTGCCGACGCGGGTGGCTTTGATGAACAACGGGTCACGGCTCAAGTCGCGTGAAACTTCAGGGTCATCCGTGGGGCGGATGCCCAGCGAGGGCAGGCCCCGGCCGGTGAAGACCATGTCGGGCGCGATCAGGTTCATCGTGTACAAGCTCAGGCGTTGGTACCAGGGCATGCTGTGCGCACCCCAGACGGCGGGGGCTTTGAGGATGACTTGGTCTGCAGCCAGGCCCGGCGCTTCGCTGGCGGCCACCAGTACGACTGCACCGCCCATGCTTTCGCCCACCACCGTCACGGGCAGGCCGGGGTGGCGCTCGCGCAGTTGGGTGGCAATGTGCCGCAGGTCCGCCAGCATCGTGTCTGTACCGGGCCAGATCCCAGGCTGTGGGTTGGCGCCAAAGCCGCGTTGGTCGTAGGCATAGACCGTGGCTTGCAGCTCGGTCACCAGGTGCTGGGCGAGCGGCTCAAAGGCTTTGCTGTAGTCGTTGAAGCCGTGTACGCCCAGCACGATGTG
>CAJBLW010000077.1 GCA_903953985.1 uncultured Burkholderiales bacterium | reverse complement strand
GATCACCTCAAAGGTCAAACCCTGGCTGCCGAGTAAAGCTCGCGCTTGCAGACGGGCTGGTCCCCGACGCGAGCAGGTCCAGACTTCGAACGGGCCGTCTTGCAATTGCTTGGACAACAAAGCACCTTGGGCATCGTCGATATTGATGACGGCTGCTTGCAAACCGGGCCAAGCAAACAAGGCGGCTTTGGCTGACCAGTAGCGCGCCATGTCCCCGTGGTAGTCCAGGTGGTCCTGGGTGAAATTGGTGAACACGGCCACGCGGATGTGCGTCCCATCCAATCGGTGCTCGGCCAGACCGATGGAGGAGGCTTCGACGGCGCAGTGCGTCACGCCGTCGGCCGCAAACTGCCAGAACTGGCGTTGCAGGAGCACCGGGTCGGGCGTGGTCATGCCGGTGGTCATCAAATTGGGTAAACGGCCCACGCCGAGGGTGCCCACCAGCCCACAAACTTTTTGTAGCGTGGGCGAAGACAGCGCCTGCGCTAGCCACCAGGCTGTCGATGTTTTGCCGTTGGTGCCCGTGACCGCCAGCACCTGCAAGGCGTGACTGGGATGTTCATAGTAAGCATCGGCCACCAGAGCAGTTTGGGCCTTGAGGTCGGCCATGCAGGCCAGCGCTTCCAGTTCGGGGTCCTGAAGCGCCTCAAGCCAGGGGGAGAGTGCGGCCTGTTCCATCAGGCAAGCCGTGGCGCCTTGCGCCAAGGCTTGTGCCAGGTAACGCCGTCCATCGGTGGCGGCGCCCGGCCAGGCAATGAAACCATCACCCTTCTGCACCAGCCGACTGTCGGTTCGCAACTCGCCCGTCACGCGAGAGTGCAACCAGCAGGCCGCTTCCTGAGCGCTGTGCAGGGTCTGCATCAGAACGACTCCTCAACCGCTTTGGCCACGATCTGCGGCTTGACCGCCATGTCGGGCTGAACGCCCATCAGACGCAAGGTTTGCTGCACCGTCTGGCTGAACACGGGCGCAGCCACGGCACCGCCGTAGTAAACCCCGTTGGAGGGCTCATCGATCATCACGGCCACCACGATGCGGGGCTGCTCGACCGGGGCGATGCCCACGAAAAAGCCGCGGTATTTTTTGCTGGCGTAGCCCTTGCCTTCTTGCTTACGGGCCGTGCCCGACTTGCCACCCACCGAATAACCGATGGTTTGGGCTTTTTGTCCGGTGCCGCCGGGACCGGCCGCCATTTGCAGCATCTTGCGCATGGCCTTGGCGTTGGTGACACTGATCACACGCGTGCCCTGCACCTGTTGCTCTGCTTTCATCATGGTGGCCGGCACGATCTCGCCATCACGCGCAAACACGGTGTAGGCCCGTGCCATCTGAAACAAACTTCCCGACACGCCATAGCCATAGCTCATAGTGGCTTGCTCTATAGGCCGCCAGGATTTGTAGGGCCGCAAACGACCGCCTACCACGCCAGGAAATGGCAAGGCTGGTTTTTGCCCGAAACCCAACTCAGTGAACATCTCCCACATCTCGCGTGGCTCCAGCTGCATGGCCATCTTCACGGTGCCCACGTTGCTCGACTTCTGTATCACCTCGTTCACGCTGAGCATGCCGTAGGTGTGCACGTCGCTGATGGTCGAGCCAGTGATGTTGATGCGTCCCGGGGCGGTCTGGATCATCGTCTCGGGCTTGACCAAGCCTTGCTCCAGGGCCAAAGCCACAGTGAAAGGCTTCATGGTCGAGCCCGGCTCGAAACTGTCGGTCAAGGCCCGGTTGCGCAATTGCTCACCGCTGAGGTTGACGCGCCGCGATGGGGAATAACTGGGGTAATTCGCCAGCGCCAGAATTTCGCCGGTCTGGGCATCCAGCACCACTACGCTGCCTGCCTTGGCCTTGTGCTCCATGACTGCGTCGCGCAGGGTCTGGTAAGCGTAAAACTGAACTTTGCTGTCAATGCTCAGTTGCAGGTCCTTGCCGTCGACCGGGTGCACGGTTTCACCCACGGCTTCGACCACACGACCCAGTCGGTCCTTGATCACACGGCGCGAACCGGCCTGACCGGCCAGTTGCTTCTGGAAAATGAGTTCCACGCCCTCTTGGCCTTGGTCTTCCACATTGGTGAACCCCACGATGTGCGCGGCTGCCTCACCCTCAGGGTAAAGGCGCTTGTACTCTTTGATGTCGTAAACACCTTTGATGCCCAGCGCCCGAATTTCCTTGACCACAGGTTCGTCCATCTGGCGGCGCAGCCAAACAAAAGTTTTTTCTTCGTCCTTGAGCTTGTGCTCCAGTTCGGCAGGCGTCATCTCAAGCAAGCGGGCCAATTGAAGAAGCTTGAGCGGGTCTCGCTCAAGGTCTTCCGGATTGGCCCAAATGCTGGGGGCAGGTACGCTTGAAGCCAGCAAAACGCCATTGCGATCGAGCACACGCCCGCGATTGGCAGGCAACTCCAGGGTACGGGCAAAACGCACCTCACCTTGGCGCAGGAAAAAATCGTTGTCAATCACCTGAACATGAGCCGCTCGACCCACCAAGCCCAAAAAACCCAAGGCCATCGCAGCCACAATCAGCTTGCTGCGCCAGACAGGCGTCTTGCTGGCCAGCAAAGGGCTGGAAGTCAACTGGACGCTGCGGCTGTGGTTCACTGACCGACTCCTGCTGCTGGGAGAGACGCTGCACCCTTGGCTGCACCCTGGGCATTGACGTACTGAGTGATCGCAGGTGAAGCCGTTCGCATGTTCAATTGCTGACGGGCAATTTGCTCCACTCGCAAAGGTGTGGCCTGGGCGCGACGCTCGATTTCCATACGGTCATGGTCCACTTCGATGCGCTTGGCCTCTTTGCGTGCAGACTCCATGTCCATGAACATGCGGCGCGACTCGTAGTGGCTGTGCACCAACCACAGGGCACTGACCACGGTGGCCACCAGCAAGAGCAGGCTCACGCGGGTCATGCGGGCACCTCGGTGCGCTCGGCCATGCGCATGATGGCGCTGCGCGAGCGCGGGTTGCCACGCACCTCTGTCTCGCTGGGGCGCACACGGCCATGGGTCTTCAGCCGCATCTTGACGGGTTCGGCAAAGGGCACGCGCCGATCCACCACCTCTTTGGAATGCCTGGCCATGAACTGCTTGACGATGCGGTCTTCCAGCGAGTGGAAACTGATGACCACCAAACGGCCACCGGGCGCCAGCACCCGCAAGCAGCCCTCTAGCGCCTGTTCGAGCTCTTCAAGTTCGGCATTGATGAAAATCCGAAAAGCCTGAAATGTCCGCGTTGCAGGGTTCTGACCCGGCTCGCGGGTTTTGACCGTGTCAGCCACGAGTTGGGCCAGATCAGAGGTGCTTGAAATTGGGCCCCGTTCCTGTCGGCGAGCCACAAGCGCCTTTGCAATCTGAAAAGCAAACCGTTCTTCGCCATAGTCACGTACCACCTCCGTGATTTGTTCCACCTCTGCGGTGGCCAGCCATTCGGCCACACTCTGACCGCGCGTGGTGTCCATGCGCATGTCGAGCGGGGCCTCAAAACGAAAAGAAAAACCCCTCTCGGGGCTGTCGATCTGGGGAGAGCTGATGCCCAGGTCCATCAGCACGCCATCGACACTGCCCTCGGGCAGTTCGGCAAGGTGAGAAAAGCCCTCGTGCCGGATCGAAAAGCGCGCATCTTCGATGTGACCGGCTTCTGCAATGGCTTCGAGGTCCTTGTCAAAAGCCAGCAATCGACCGCGCGCCGACAGACGGGAAAGAATCAGACGTGAATGACCACCCCGGCCAAAAGTGGCGTCCACATACGCGCCATCGGCTCCAGCAGAGGCCTTGATCAACTCGTCCACAGCTTCGTTCAAGAGTACGGTGGTGTGGGTCAAAACGTTGTCGGTCATGGCGTTCAAAAAGAAAAGTCTTTGAACACGTCAGGCATTTCGCCTTGCATGGCCTGCGCTTCTTGCGCGTCGTAAGTGGTTTTGTCCCAGAGTTCGAAATGGTTGCCCATACCCAGCAGCATGGTGTCTTTGGAGATGCCGGCCGCTAGGCGCAATTCGGGCGAGATCAGCACGCGCCCGGTGCCATCCATCTCGACGTCCATGGCGTTGCCCAAGAAGATCCGCTTCCACCACTGGGCGGACATGGGTAACTGGGCAATGCGTTCGCGGAACTTCTCCCACTCGGGGCGAGGGAACACCATCAAACAACCATGAGGATGCTTGGTGATGGTGAGCTGCCCTTGTGCCGTGGCGCTCAAGACGTCACGGTGCCGGGTCGGCACAGACAGCCGCCCCTTGGCATCCAGACTTAGCGATGAAGCCCCTTGAAACACGGCGAAGACCCTTTGGTGAGGAAAAAGCACATCAGTGGCACTAATTCCCACTTAATTGCACTTTTTTGCACTGTATCAGGAAATAAGGCGCTGATCATGGGTCTGGACCGATTTTTTTCAATGAAATCAAAGGCTTAGCACGCATTTTAAATCTACAGAAATGCGTATTTTCTTTAATAATTAGACACTTACAAGCCACATTGCAAGTAATCCCTCAAGTAACAATACAGCGAAAAAATTTAAAAACAGTAAATTCAAAACCCCACCCATGCTGGACCTTGCACCCATAAAAAAACCCCTGGAGAGGGGTTTTTTGTTGCTCTAGGCCACGTCGAACTCAATCGCCGAACATTTTTTGCTTGAGTTCGCGCCTCTGTTGAGCTTCCAGCGACAAAGTGGCCGTGGGGCGGGCCAACAAGCGGCCGACGCCGATGGCCTCACCGGTTTCGTCGCAAAAACCGTAATCGCCCGCATCGATGCGTTGTATGGATTGCTCAATTTTCTTGAGCAGCTTGCGCTCGCGGTCACGCGTTCTCAGCTCCAAGGCGTGCTCTTCTTCAATGGTGGCTCGGTCAGCTGGGTCGGGCACCACCACCGTGTCTTCTCGCAAGTGCTCGGTGGTTTGACCTGCACTGGTCAAAATATCTTGCTTGAGTCGGGTGAGCTTGAGTCGGTAGTACGCCATCTGCTTGTCGTTCATGTACTCATCGTCTGACATGGCGAGGATTTCGGCATCTGACAGTTCATCTACTTTTTTCGTCTTCCAGTTGTTGGCCAGTTTGGGGTCTTTCTTGACCGGCGCAAAAGGAACAGGGACGACCGCAGGCGCAGCGCTGGGCAAGAAACTGGACTTGGCCGCCGTAGATGCCACCGCTGGCGGCAAAGAGGGCACGGTAATTTGGGCCAAACGGGCTGATGGCCGAGCGGCACGAACAAATTGCTCGGGTGCAGGTGGGGTGTTGGCAGGTTTTGATTCGACAGGGGGGGTGACAGTTTCCACTTTGGTAATGCTCATATTTTTAGTTTTAGGGGTCTGGGCTGTCAGAACAGCCTGGGTTGCATCAGACGATCGGTTAGGGCTGGCTTTTCCAGTGGCCTTGGGTGCAGCAGATGTGACCGCTTCGGTTTTGGCCATGGCTGCCTTGACAGGCACGGCCGGTTTGGGGGTTGACTTGGCTTTTGCAGGCGTTGGCTTGGCCTTTGCTGTTGTTTTGTCTGCCGCTTTGGCAATCAAGACTTTGGTTTTTGCAGGCGCTGCCTTGGCTTTTAAAGGTGCTGCCTTGGCTTTTGCAGGCGCTGCCTTGGCTTTTGCAGGCGCTACCTTGGCCTTTGCTGGCGTTGTCTTGACCTTTGCAGCTGTTTTAACTGCTGCTTTGGCCATCAATACTTTGGCCTTGGCCACTGGGCCAGTGGCTTTTTTGGCCACGGCAGATTTGTCAAGGGGCTTTGCTTTTATCGAGGTCTTCACGTCTTGTCTCCTAGCCGTGTCAAAGGGCAGAGTTCTGACCGACTGTCCCTGCGCAGCCGACCTGAAACCTGTTCATGTGCTTTTCAAACCCTTGTTATAGACCTTTTGGGGTTCGCCAGCTTCGCCAAAAGGCGTTGCCATCGGCGGGCGATTGTAGCGACTAGATGCGTCAAAATTTGTCCTGGTGCGGATTAAAGACCTGATCGCCACAAAAGCACGGCAATCTACCCTCCCATGGCGCGCCCCATCAGACCAAACATTGCCCCAGTCCTTGCAACAAGATGTCCTTGGGCAAATCGATACCAATGAATACCATTTTGCTCATTCTTTTCTCGCCGTCGGCCCACATCGGGCCCAAATCGCTGCCCATGAGCTGGTGCACGCCCTGAAAAATCACTTTGCGCTCAGTGCCTCGCATGTTCAACACGCCTTTGTAGCGCAGCATGCGCGGGCCGTAGATGTTGACAATGGCGCCCAAGAAATCTTCCAATTTGGCCGGATCAAACGCTTTGTCAGACCGGAAAACGAAGCTTTTTACGTCGTCATCATGGTGATGGTGGTGGCCTTGCTCATGAGCGTGTGAGGGGTGGTCGCAATGCTCGCCGTGCTCGTGGTCGTGGGCATGTTCATGCTGGTTCGACGGGTGATCGCAATCCTCACCGTGCACATGGTCATGGGCATCGTCTTTCAGAAAGTCCGGGTCAATGTCCAGCTTGGCATTCAAATTGAAGCCCTTGAGGTCAAACACCTCAGACAAGGCCACATCACCAAAATGCACCACCTTTTGCGGCGCACGTGGGTTCATGTGCTTCAGACGGTGTTGCAAGGCGTCAAGTTCTTCCGGCGAAACCAGGTCGGCCTTGCTGATGAAAATCTGGTCGGCAAAGCCGACCTGGCGACGTGCTTCCTGGCGGTCGTTCAATTGCTGAGCCGCGTGCTTGGCATCCACCAAGGTCAGGATGGAGTCCAGCAAATAAGTCTCGGCGATCTCGTCGTCCATGAAAAACGTCTGCGCCACCGGGCCGGGATCGGCCAGGCCGGTGGTCTCGATGACGATGCGGTCAAAGCTGAGCAAGCCTTTGCGGCGCTTGGCGGCCAACAGCTGCAAGGTCACGCGCAGGTCTTCGCGGATGGTGCAGCAAATGCAGCCGTTGCTCATCTGGATGATCTGTTCGTTGGTGTCCGAGACCAGGATGTCGCTGTCGATGTTTTCCTCACCAAACTCGTTCTCAATCACAGCAATCTTTTGGCCATGGGCCTCGGTCAGCACGCGTTTGAGCAGTGTGGTTTTGCCCGAGCCCAAGAAGCCGGTCAGGATGGTGGTGGGGATCAGGGACATGGCGCGGTTCCGTTGCAGGTCAAAAAAGCAAGAGTTGGGGAGTGTAGCGACGAATTCAAGCCCAGCGACATGGCCTCACGGCAAGTGAGCGCGCGGGCCACCGAGTTCATTTGCGCTTGGCACGGGGATGGGCCGCGTCGTAGGTTTTGGCCAAGTGCTGATAGTCCAGCCGAGTGTAGACCTGGGTGGTGCTGATGTTGGCGTGGCCCAACAGCTCTTGCACCGCACGCAAGTCGCCACTGGACTGCAGCACATGGCTGGCAAACGAGTGGCGCAGCATGTGCGGGTGCACCGGGGTGGCCAAACCCGCCAGCAAGCTGCGGCGCTTGAGGCGCTGGGCCACGCCGCGTGGTGTCAGGCGCGTGCCGTGCTGTCCGGGAAAAAGCGCCAGCGCCACACTGGACGCGTCCGTGAACGCCCCTGGCAAAGGCTGCGTTAGCATGCCCGTTAATTGCGGACGCACGGCAAGCCAGTGCGTCAACGCCTCGATGGCCGCACGCCCCAAAGGCACAGTGCGGCGCTTTTTGCCTTTGCCTTGCACCTGAACTTCGGCGTTGGGAATGTCGATCCAGCCGCGCCCGGCATGCGCCGCTTCCTTACTGGCCACCACATCCAGCCCGGTCAGCTCGGCAATGCGAAGGCCGCAGCCGTAAAGAAGTTCGACCATGGCCGCGTCGCGGGCTTCCAGCCAGGGGTCGTCGTTGCCTTCTTCATGCTCGGCCAACTGCACCGCTTCGTCCACGCCCAGCGCTTTGGGCAAGGGTTTGGCCACACGCGGTGCCCGCACATCGGCCACGGGGTTGTGTGCGATCAGGCCCTCGCGACCCAGCCAAGTGTAGAAACCGCGCCAACCAGACAAGATGAGTGCAATGCCGCGCCCGCTTCGCCCGCTGCTGTGCATCTGAGCCACCCAGCTGCGTACATGGGCGCTTTGCACCCGCAGCAATGGCACTTTAGAGACGGCCGACATCTCGGCCAAACGGATCAAATCCAGCTGGTAAAGCGTACAGGTGCGCTCGGCCAAGCGCTTTTCAAAGCGCACATGGTCCAGATACCGGGTGACCAGCGGGTCGGTGGCCGCTGCGTCCAACATGACTCAGGCCTGCGGCTTTTGCAGCACAGACAAGGCCGCTCCAGCCAACTCGGCCAGACGCTCCAGCAAAGCGGTGCCCATCTGGCTGTGAAAGCGCAGGG
>CAJBLW010000076.1 GCA_903953985.1 uncultured Burkholderiales bacterium | reverse complement strand
TTGTTTGTGATAGACCATGAGCCCATAGACCTCGGCCAATGCACGCAGCTCAGGTGGCAGCGACACCCCATCGGGTGAGGGGTTTTTGATGCGCCTGTGGTTGATGGCGGCTTCAATGTCGGTGATGTGGATTCCGGCCATGGTGTGTGTTGTGCAGGGAGCGGCGATCATAGCCCCTGAAGCCTTAACCAGTGCTGCGTCTAGGGTGTTCCAGAACGTTGGCTCACATTTAATCTGTCGTCCCGGAGTTGACCCGGGATCCATGTCCTCAAGTGCGCTTCGCTAATGCCAAACCGTGGGCCTTAACTCAACGCGTGGTTGGAAATTGCGCTTGCACTTGACGCCAACGCGCTTGGACTTCGCGCAAACGGGTGTCCACGATCGAGGCTTCGATGTGATCAGCAGCTTTCAGCTGACTGCGCTTGGCCAGCTCCTGCGCCGCCCGAAAGCGGTCGAGCGCGCCTTCCCAATCGAGCCGGGCGACTTGGGCCTCGGCCTCGGCACGCAAGCCAGCCAGGTTCTGCCCTTGTGTGAACAGCAAACGGGCCAATAGGTTCCAGGCTTGGGCATCGTGGGGGGCGGCAAACACCCGCTGACGAAGTTGCCCGATGATTTCCGCCTGCAACGCATGCCGGGGCATGCGCTGCAAGGCTTGCGCCACTGCCATCAGTTCCGGGCGCGCCAGTTCGGGCGGCGTCCCACCGGGCAGCAAGTGCTGCAGCGCGGCTTCAAAACGGTCTTGCTTCATGGCCACCTCGGCCGACAGCAGGCTCACCCAGCGCCCCGCAGACAGCGCCAGGGGTGAGGTAGAGGTCTGCAGGGTAGGTAAGTTTGTGGGTACTGACTTTTTCACCAACTCCCGCAGCGCCTGCAGACTGCGCTCGGCAGCGGCCATGTTTCTTTGCTGCAAATAAGCCAGCGTGCCGGCATAGAGCTTGCCCGCCCTTTGGGCCGGACCGTCCTGAGGCGAGGGCTGCTCGGCCTCTTGGGTCCAGGCCTTGAGCGCATCGGGGGTGCTTTGCGACAAGACCCGCGCCCGTGCCGACAACAGGGCTTGCGCCATGTCTGCCCCCAGCTTGGCGCTCGGTGTGAGCAGTTGCTGACGGGCTTGCATGTCCGCGATGCGCTCGCTGGTCAAGGGGTGGCTGCGCAGGTAGGGAAAAGCGCCGCTGTCGTTCAGGCCAGCGGCTTGCTGCAGCTTGCCGAACATGCCCACAAAGCCCCGGGGGTCGTAGCCCGCATCGACGAGGATGCCGTAGCCCACGCGATCGGCCTCGCGCGCCATGTCGCGCGAATAGCTCAGCTGCGACTGAATCGCCGCCGCCTGCCCGCCCACGATCAGGGCCTGGGCACCTTGCGGGCTTTTGCTGGCGGCCAAGGCGCCCAAAATCATGGCCCCAATCAGCCAGGGCGTTGTGCGGCCCTGTTCACTCATGCCACGCGCAATGTGGCGCTGGCTGACGTGACTCAATTCGTGTGCCAGCACCGAGGCCAGCTCATCGTGCGAGCCCACCACCGCGATCAGCCCCAGGTGCACCCCAAGGTAGCCGCCCGGTAAGGCAAAGGCGTTGACCGAGCGGTCTCGCCCCAACAAAATGCGCCATGCAAAACGCTCCTGCAACTCAGGTGACAGTTCTCCCCGAGCCGCCGCAGCCCGGATGAGCGGAGCCCACAACAGTTGGATGTACTCATCGAGCACGGGGTCTTCCAGGTAATCGGGATCGCGGTAGAGTTCGCGCGCGATGCGGTCACCCAGCTGCCGCTCTGCCGACAGTGAGATGCCCTCGCCATCGCCCAGCCCCGGCAAACCTGTGGTTTGGGCGTGCGCAGCAGGGTTGACCAGTGCAGCGGCAATCATCAACGGTAAAAATCGGTTTCGAAATTTGTGTTTCAAAGCGGCTCCAGCCCTTCTCTAGCCCCGTATGATGCCCGCATCTTGTCAATTTTCTGTAAACCCTTGTTGCCCGTCTTGCCATGAGCTCCTCTAACGACGCCCTGACCCACTTCGATGCCCAAGGCCAAGCCCACATGGTGGATGTGGGCCACAAGGCCAGCACACGGCGTGTGGCGGTGGCCACCGGCAGCATCGTGATGCTGGCTTCCACCTTGGCACTGATCGAGTCGGGCACGGCCAAAAAAGGCGATGTGCTGGGCATCGCCCGCATTGCGGGCATTCAGGGGGCCAAAAAAACCAGCGACCTGATTCCCTTGTGTCACCCGATTGGCCTGACGCGGGTCGCGGTCGAGTTTGAAGTCTTGCCGGCCTCTTGCCGTGTGGTGTGCACCGCCACCGCCGAAGTGAACGGCCAAACCGGCGTTGAAATGGAAGCCCTCACGGCCGTGCAAGTGGCCTTGCTCACCATCTACGACATGTGCAAAGCTGTGGACCGCGGCATGACCATCACCGATGTGAAGCTGCTGGAAAAGCACGGGGGCAAGTCAGGGAGTTTTGTGGCTGCTGCATGATGTGATGCTCAGCTGAAAATCCGCGCACCCCAGGACACACTCTAGCCATGACGCTCTTGCATTTGCCCACGGCTTACTTCATCGCAGGTGTTTTGTACCTGATCATGCCGGTGTCTGTCTGGCTGATGTTGCGCATGCGGTACGGGCTCAGCAACACCTTGTGGTGCTTGGGTGGCTTGTCCTTTGGCTTGAGTCTTATCTTGCTGGGCATGCGGGGAAAATGGCCAGATGCACTGACCTACGGGGTGGCGATTTGGTTGCTGGTGCTGGGGCCGTTGTTGCGCGTGGGCGCCTTGCGCCACGAATTGCAGCGTCCGGTGTGGGTGACGGGTTTGCTGGCCTTGTCCTTGGTTCACATCGCTGTGTACGCTGTTTTACATCTGATTTTGGACAACGCCAGTTTGCGCTTTGTTTGGTCATCCTTGGGTGCAGCGGCGGCATTGGCTTGGTTGGCTCTCTTGGCAAGAGACGTTGATCGGCGCGATCGGAGCATCAGTGCGCAGTGGATTTTCTTTTGTTATCTTGCCTTGGCAGCGGTCTTGATCATTCGCATACCAGGCGTTTTGCTTGGCTTGAGCGAGCCCACGGCCTTGATCGCAGACCCCTTATCAAACGTGCTGATTTTCCTGGGCGTGGTCACCGCCATCGTGGGCAACATCGGTTTCTTGGGCATGTTCATTGAGCGGATGAACAAAGACGCCCTGGAATCGGCCAAAGTACAGGCCCGCCAAGATGAGTCGACACGCTTGAGCGAGCAGATCGCCCAGCTCGACCGCCGCCGCAGTGTCGGTGAGATTTCGGCGTCTTTGGCGCACGAATTGAGCCAGCCATTGACCAACATCTACCTGATCGCCGACCGGATGGAAATGGCACTCCAGCAACGCCAAGACGCATCGCTGAACAATTACTTTGAAGACCTCAACCGCAACACCCAGAAAGCCGGCGACATCCTGGGGCGTATTCGCACCTTCATCCAATCCAAGAACACCCATTTTGAGCGGGTTGAACTTAACCAGGTGATCACCGATGTGAGCGCCCTGATCCACGACCTGGCTTACAACGAATCGGTGGAACTGC
>CAJBLW010000075.1 GCA_903953985.1 uncultured Burkholderiales bacterium | reverse complement strand
TGCGGATGCGCCCCTGCACCTCAAAGTAACGACTTTGCACGCTGTGTTGTTTGTCGTCCAGCGGGCGGCCGCTGGCCCCTAGGGCTTCTTGCGCGGCGTTCAGGCTGACCCAGTGACCCCGTTGGCGCTGGGTCACGGCTTGCCGTGCCGAAGCCAGGCCCAGCCCGGGCACCACGGCCGAGAGCACCTCTGCTGAGGCGGTGTTCAGGTTCACGGGGGTGGCCTCGGGCAGCAAGGTGATGTGCGGCTGCAAGGCGGCCAGCGTGCCGGGGCTCAGGCCCATCCAGACCAATTGAGATGTTTGCTGGGGCATCAAGGCGGCGGGCCCTTCTGTGTTGGTGCCTGAGCTGTTTGGGGCTTGGCTGGCCCGGCTCGCCTTCAAGCTGGCCGGCAACTGCTGCGCCAGGGTTTGCAGCTCGGTCAACGGCAGGCCCAAGCGCTCGAACAAGGCGGCAAAGCGGGCCAGCGCCGGGAGTGAGATTTTCCCGTCTTCAACCAAGTTCACCACGTTCATGCGCGATTGGGCGTCGGTGATCTGGCCCGACAAAAAGACCTCGGTATCGCCCTCGCGCCACTGCTGGTCTTGCGAGAGGAAGGTCGAGAGTTTGGATTCTTGCACCGGCAAGGCCCAGGGTTCACCCAGATGGTCGGCTGCGGCGCTTTGCGCCGAAACCGCGTCTTCGCGCAAGATCAGGCGTGTCCAGTCCAGTGCGCCAGTCATCATCCAGTGGGTCTGGCTGCGCCCGCGCTCGGCAATCTCGATCTCGACCTGACGCCACTGTTGCCACAGTGCGGCGCTGGCCAGCGTGGCCACCAAGGCCACTGTGAGCATGGCCGTCAGCAAGGCCGCGCCGCGCTGGCGCTGCTTATTGCTTAAAAGGGGGCGTAAAAGGGGACGGACCACTGGGCGCATCACGATGGCGCTCCTGACAAGGTCGGCCGCACCCAGTCCAAGGTGAGCGTGCCCGATCCGGCGGGGCCGGGAGGCAGGCTCAGCACCAGGCGCACGCCATCCGGGGTAGGGGGGGTGGCGCTGGGCGTTGTGCCTGGGGGGGCGTTGGGGCTGTCGGGTGTGCCTGCGGTCACGGCAGCGCTCGACAAGGGGTTGGTCCAGCTGCCGCCCCGGTGCACGAACAGCTGCCAGCCCGACAAGGGGTGAATCTGGATCTGGCCGGCGCGGGTGCTGTCGTTGGCGGTCTGGCCCCACTGCCCGGCCAGAGCCCAGGCGCTTTGCCAGTCTTGGCGCTGACTCAAGGGTGGTGATTGCCACCGCTGCCAATCGCCGCCGCCGGGCCTGCCCGGGTCGCTGCGCCAAGTCCAGGCCACCACGCGCACACTGGCGGGCACGGGGCTTGTCTGTCGGTTACTCGCGCTTGTGGGGCTACCTGATGTGTTGCTGGGCAAGGGGGCGTCGGCGGTGCGCCGGGTCAGGCGCAGCACCTGGCCGTTCCAGTCCCAGCTGGGCGTGCCCGCCAGCTCGGCCAATTGGTCCAGGTCGGTTTGCCACTGGGCCAGGCCCGCTTGCAGGCTGCGAATTTCATCGGAGCGGCTTTGCAAACTGCTTTGGCTGCGCAGCATGCCATCCAGCCCGCGCCAGGCCATCAGGCTCATCAAGGCCATCATGCTGATGGCCACCAGCACCTCGATCAGGGTGAAGCCATGTGTGGTTTTGGGGTGTGTCACCATCAGTTGCGCCCCATCACGGTGGACACCTGCAGCACATAAACGCCTTGGTCCAAAACCCGCGCATCGACGCGCCTGAAATTGGGGTTGGGCGTGGGCCGAACCGACACCTCGACCTGCAGCAAGCGGCCGGCCTGCGTGCACTCGACGCTGTTGTTGCCCGTGTCGGGCAGTTGCCTGCGCAAGCGCAGCACGATCAATTCGTTGTCGGCGCAGATCTGGCCCAGCATGCTCACGGTCTGGCGTTCGGCATTGCGGCTGAGTGAGCCCGTGGCCTGCAAGCCGGCCATGAGCGCTATGGCGGTGATGCCCAGTGCGACCAGCACCTCGATCAGAGTGAAACCGCGCTGGCTCATGGCGACACCTGTTCACGCGTGCTTTGCACCTTGAAGGGCCGCAGGCCATCGGTCACGACCCACAGGGTCTGGCCGGACGACTGTGCGGCCGACAAGGCCACGGCCTGGGGCTCGATCAGGGGTTCCGGCCCCAGGGTGATGGCGCTGCCGACGCGCGCGCGGGTGGTCTCACTCAGCCAGTTTTGTGGCAGGCCAGGCGGTGGCAGGCCTTCAAAAACAAAGCTTTGCAGGGTGTTGACTGAGTTGTCTTGGGTGCGCCAGACCACCGGTAAACCATTGGCGCGGGCCTGTGCGCGGCCGGTTTCGAGCAGTACGGCCAGGCGTTCGGCATCACGCTGCAGTGCGCTTTGGGCGCTGTCTCGCAGCGACAGGCTCACGCCCGCTGTGGCCACGGCGATCAAGGCCACCACCACCAGCAGCTCCAGCAGCGTGAAGCCCAGAGGCTGGGCGAGAGGGCGTTTACTGCCAGCTGCCGAGGTCGGCATTGTTGCCCTCGCCGCCGGCCTGACCGTCAGCGCCAAAGGACAGCACATCCACCTCGCCCTTAATACCGGGGTTCATGTACTGGTAAGGGCGACCCCAGGGGTCTTTGGGCAACTTGTCCAGATAAGGTTTCCAGTTGCCGGGCACGGGTTCGGTGGTGGGTTTGAGGATAAGGGCGTTCAAGCCCTGCTCACTACTGGGAAAGCGTTGGTTGTCCAACTTGTAGAGCTTGAGAGCCTGCATCAGGTTGCCCACATCGGTGCGGGCGGCGGTGATGCGGGCGTCGTCAGCGCGTCCCAGCACATTGGGCACGATGAGGGCAGCCAATACGCCAATGATGGCCAGCACCACCATCAACTCGATCAGGGTGAAGCCGCGTTGGCGGCGGGGCTTGGAGGAGGGTTGGGTTTGCATACCTTCGATCATAATCCTGCCATGTTACAAATTTCTATTGTCTCAAAAAGTACCCACTTTTGGCCGAGTGCCTGGGCCGCCTTGTTGGGGTGTGCGGCAGCCGCCAGCATGCTGTTCTGGGTGCTGAACTTCCCCTCCGGCATGGCTGTGCAGGGCTTGCCTTTGGTGCAGAGCCCGGGCCCAGTAGCCGGGCCAACGTCGGTGCACATGGCCAAAGCCTTGGGACATACCGAAGCCTTGCCCCAGCTGCCAACCCAAAACAGTTCGCAATACAAACTGATGGGCGTCATTGCTTCCGTCACCGGCCAAGGCAGCGCATTGATTGCGGTGGACGGCATGCCACCCAAAGCCTTCCGGGTGGGCGAAGAAGTGAACCAGGGTGTGCAACTGGTCTCTTTGAGCGCTAAGCAGGCTCGGCTGAAGTCAAACGGCCAAGAGTTGCTCTTGGATTTGCCTGGAACCACAGCTCCTTGAATTTATAAAAACCTTGTTGTTTTTAGGATAATTACCTCAAAAGTGCTTGTCAAAATTTGTAGTGAATAGAAGAATAGACTGATTGGTAAATTTATCATCTGAGGGGTCTGTATGTTGAATAAAGCGATCAGGTTGGTTTTGTTGC
>CAJBLW010000074.1 GCA_903953985.1 uncultured Burkholderiales bacterium | reverse complement strand
GTTGTTGGCAGGCACGTTGGCCCCCACCACCAGCACGTTGGGCACCGTGACGATCAGACCCACTGGCGTCAGGTCCTTGATCGGGTCAAAGCTGAGTTTGATCAGGTGCGGTGCAATGGCCTGGCCGGTGTTGGTGGCGACCAGCAGGGTGTGGCCATCGGCCGGGGCTTTGGCGGTCAAGTCGGCGGCAATGGTGTTGGACGCACCGGGTTTGTTGTCGACCACAAACGAGCCCTTGAAGGCCTCGCCCATTTTCTCGGCCAGCATGCGGGCAATGATGTCGGTGCCGCCGCCTGCGTTGGCCCCCACCATGATGCGCACCGGCTTGTTGGGGTAGCTTTGCGCCCAACCCAGCAAGGGCGTGGCCAATAGGGCCGTGAGCAGGATTTTCTTCAACTTCATGACAAGGTCTCCTTGGGGGTGGTGAGGTTTTGAAGGCGAGAGGTGGCCATGCGGGCGGCCAATTCAAAGGCGTTGGTCATGGCTTGCGGATTGGCCATACCCTGACCTGCGATGTCGTAAGCCGTGCCGTGTGCCGGGGTGGTGATGGGGCAGGGCAGTCCGCCATGCACCGTCACGCCCTGCTCAAAGCCCATGAGCTTCATCGCGATCTGGCCTTGGTCGTGGTACATGGTCACCACGCCGTCGTAGCCGCCCGGCGAGCGGATGGCGCGCACAAAGGTGGTGTCGGCTGGAAAGGGGCCGTCGGCGGCAAAGCCCATGGCGGCAGCTTGCTGCACACCCGGCGTGATGATGCGGCCTTCCTCGTCGCCATAGTTGCCGTTGTCGCCGTTGTGCGGATTGAGTCCACACACCGCGATGCGCGGGTTGCTCACGCCAGAGGCCTGCAGGGCCTGCGAAATCATGCGGATGGCGTCAGCCACTTTGCCTGGGCTAAGCAAGCTTGAGACCTCGTTCAGAGGAACATGCGAGGTCACACGCGCTGTCCAGAGGTTTTTCAGCACGTTGAGCTCGCCGCAGACGCCGCTGAAATGCATGTGTTCGGCAAACCAGCGCAGTTCGTCTTCCTGGTTCATGCCGCCTTGGCGCAGGGCCGACTTGTTCAGCGGGGCAAAACAAAATGCATCGGCCTGGCCTGAAGTCACCAGGTCCACCCCGGCGGCCAGGGCCTCGATCATGTAGCGGCCGTTGTGGGCGTTGGCCACGCCGCGCTCAAAAACAGGGGCATTGGCACCAGACCAGTCGTGCCAGATCACTTCTGGGGGGACCTGAATTGACCCTTTCTGGCCGATCAGGATCACCCGGGCGTGTGTTGTCCACGAGGGGTTTTGCAGCACTTTTTCGACCAATTCAGGGCCGATGCCTGCAGGGTCGCCGGTAAAGAGGGCCAGTGTGGGCAGTGTCATGGAGAGGATCTTGATGAAAAGCGTTGAGGGATGGTTGTAATCCGTAATTACGGATAATGCTAGGCGTGTGACCCGACACGGTCAAGCTCTGGTTTTCCCCCATACTTCCAACCCATGCCCTCACAAGAAACCTCCAGCCAGATTGAGCGCGTCCCGCTCCACGAAGAAGTCACCAACCGATTGCGCGACATGATCGTGTCTTTGCGCCTGCCCCCCGGTGAACGCATCCAGGAACTGGAGGTAGCCCAGTTGTTGGGCGTGTCCCGCACCCCGGTGCGGGAGGCGATCAAGGTCTTGACGGCCGAAGGTCTGGTGGAGCTTTTGCCCTTGCGCGGCGCCATTGTGAAGGCCTTTTCGGCCAAAGATGCGCGCGACATGCTGGAAGTGATTGCCCTGTTGGAAACCCATGCGGGTGAGCGGGCTTGTCTGGCCGAATCCGCCCGGATCGACGCGATCTTAGAGATGCACCAAGAGATGAAGGGGTTGTTTGAAGCGCGAGAACGGCTGGCGTATTTCGCGCTCAACCAGCGCATCCACGAAGCCCTGATCGCGCTGGCCGGCAACGACACCCTGAGCATGACCCACGCCACGCTGAGCAAACGCATGCGCAGCCTGCGTTACAGCGGCAACGCCACTCCGGAAAACTGGACCGCCGCCATGGCCGAGCACGAGCGGATGATGGTGGCCTTGGCCGCTCGGGACGGGCAGTCCCTCTCGCGCATCATGGGCGAACACATCCGCAACACCTGGCCGCGCATCAAGGATGTGTTGAACTGAACAAGCCCTTGGGACTGTGCGCGTGCCCTGCATTTGAAAAAGCCCAGAGCCTGAAAAGTGAAGTTTGCACGCAGCTTGGATTCAGAGCATGTGAATGGGCATCAAGCTTTGACTGAGCATGGCCAAGGGCCGGGCGCTGATGATGTGGGTTTGCATCCGAAGCCGCCCCAGCAAAGGGTCTCGGGCACGCAGTGATTCGATGATTTCCCAGTGCTGCAAATTGGATCGACGTATGCGCACTTCCCCTGGCCACGTGTGTTGCTTCATGGTCACCAAAGGCAACTCAATCAAAGACCGGGCCAAGGACTGGAGTCTTGGCGAACCACTTGCTTGCAAAAGGATGTCATGAAAGCGGGTGTTGCTGGTCTGGAAGCGGGTGTACCGATCCGCGTCCGACAGTTCAGCTTGCGCCAGTTGCTGGTCGATCTCGGTGGCGACCTCGGCCAGAGTGTCCCAGTGGTGTGGCTGACCATTGATGGCCGCCAAGGCGGTTGCATGCCCTTCCAGCACGGCGCGAAGTTGAAAAATCTCATCCACCTCGGTGCTGTTCAGTTGCGCCACAAAAGTGCCACGGTTGGCCTCGGTGTGAACGAGCCCTTCGGCACTCAGGCGTCTGAGAGCATCACGTATCGAGGTGCGCGAAACGCCGGCGCGGTTGGCCAATTCCTCCTCCAACAGGCGTTCGCCGGGCTGAACACTGCCGCTGATGATCAGTTCTCGGATGGTGTTGTAGGCAAGGCTGCTGGCGCGCGTCATAGTGCTTGAGGTCGGGTGATCCAGGTTAACTTGTATACATTGACAAAGGTAAATTGACCTGATGTTTCTGGTTTGGGGTGTATTTATAAAAAATTCATCAATTTTCGGTTCATTTTATAGGTGAATTCCCTGATTATTTAAATTTTTGACTCGCGTCACGTTGTGCCTTGTGTACAGTTTAATTGTTGTTGTGTCATTGGGAAAATGAATGAGTGCCCATGTTTTGATTGCTGGTGGAGGGCCCGTGGGCTTGGTCAGTGCTTTGGTGCTGGGACAGGCTGGCGTGGCGGTCACTTTGCTGGAGGCGTCTGCCGAACTCAATCGGGACCTGCGGGCCTCCACCTTTCACCCGCCCACGCTGGACATGTTGGCGCGTTTCGGTCTCGCCTCCAAACTGGTGGCCCAAGGCTTGGTAGCCCGCCACACCCAACAGCGTGACCGCAAGGACGGTGTCATTGCGGAGTTTGATCTGGATGTGCTCAAAGGGCACACCGACCACCCTTTTCGGCTGCAGTGCGAGCAATGGAAACTGGCCGACTTGATCAAGCAAGAACTTGAGCGCTTGCCGCACGTCAAGTTGCTTTTTTCAACACGCCTTGAATCGGTTGCACAAACTGCCGACAAGGTCACGGCCATGGTCAACACCGAAGGGCAAAGCCACCCCATCGAAGCCGATTACATGATCGGAGCCGATGGTGCCTGGAGTGCAACACGACGGACTCTGGGCATCGATTTCGAAGGACTGACCTATCCGGAGCGCTTTTTGGTCATCTCCACCGACTTCGATTACGCCAGTCACTTGCCACGCTTGTCTTACGTCAATTACTGCTCCGACCCGCAAGAATGGTGCGTTTTATTGCGTGTGCCCACCCTTTGGCGCGTGCTTTTTCCCACCAAAACACAAGAATCGGACGAGGAGGTCATGACCGACGAAGCGGTACAGGCTCGCTTGCAAAGCCTGCTGCCTCAGCCCGGGCCTTACAACACCTTGCACCGCACGCTCTACAAAGTTCACCAACGTGTGGCCAAGACCTTCATTCAGGGCCGCATCTTTTTGGCCGGTGATGCCGCGCACATCAACAACCCACTAGGGGGCATGGGCATGAACGGCGGTGTGCACGACGCGATGAACTTGACCCAAAAATTGCTCCAGGTCATTCAACAGGGGGCTGGCATGGATGTGATGTCACGCTACGAACGCCAGCGCCGCACCATTGCCATCGACTACATCAACGCCAGCACGGCGCGCAACAAGCGGGAAATTGAAGAGCGCGATCCTGTGGTGCGCCAGCGGGTGCAAGACGAGTTGAGGGCCACATGTGAAAACCCTGTCAAAGCGCTGGACTATCTTCGAAAGTCCTCCATGATCGAAGCGCTTGAACGGGCGGAGTCCATCGCATGATGCACAGCGGGCTGTCCCCAGTCAGCAACGCGTCACGACACTGTCAATTGGCCGCACCTTTTTGCCCATTCCCCCAACTCATGGGCTTCGATGGGGTGCAGACTTTTGATCAAAGTCATGCACAAAGTGACCCGCAGGTTTGAGATGACCATGGACAAATACGCTATTTATCAACATCAAGGTTTGGGCGGGACCAGTGGCATCGGTCGCAAGTGCGCCTTGATCCTGGTGGACTTTGTCAACGGCTTTGTCGATGTCGATCAATTGGGGGGGCCGCACATTCAGGCCGCGGCAGATCAGACGGTGGCTTTGCTGGCCTATTTCCGGGCGCATGATTTGCCGATCGTTCACACGCGTGTGGTGTTTTCAACCGATGGTGCGGACCGCAATATTTTTGCCTTTCGTGTGCCACCCTTGCAAAAACTCACAGAGCAGGCGCATGCCTCGCAGATCGTTCCTCAGCTCGAACCCCAAGGGGGTGAATGGGTGATCCGCAAGCAGTCCGCTTCTGCGTTCTTTGAAACCGGTTTGGCAGGCTGGTTGTTGCAGCGTGGGGTCGATACCGCCGTTATCACGGGTTGCACCACCAGCGGTTGCGTGCGAGCCAGTGTGGTCGATGCCATGCAGCACAACCTGCGCACTCTGGTGATCTCGGATTGCGTGGGAGACCGCGCATTGGAGCCGCATGTGGCCAACCTTTTCGACATGCAACAAAAATACGCCGACGTGATGACGCGCGATGAGTTCATCACACAACACCAGGCCACGACGGCTTGCAATTGATCCATGGACCATCTCGGATACCGCAAAAAACTGGGCACTTTGGGGCCCTCGACCAACACCATTGTTCAACCGGACTTTGATGACCTGAGGCCGGTGGGCGTGACCAACCATTACAGCCGCATCGCGATCCCCAACGATCCGGTCACAGACGATGCCAGCTTTCTCAAATTGGTCAACAGCATCAACCAGGCCACCATGGACGCTGTGGATGTCTTGCGCAGTTGCGAAATGGATTACTTGGTGATGGGCATGTCTGCGGCCACCTTCTGGAACGGTCGTCAAGGTGCCAGTGACTATCTGAAGATGATGCAAGACCGAGCCCAAGTGGGGGTGTCCTGTGGCTCCTTTGCAACCGAGGCGGCTTTGAATGTTTACAAGGCCAAACGCATCGCCTTCATGTCCCCTTACTTTGAAGTGGCCAATGCCCAGGTGCGTCGTTTTTACGAAGACTGTGGCTTCACTGTGGTGCGTGATCTTTGTCTGCG
This sequence comes from uncultured Burkholderiales bacterium, assembly GCA_903953985.1. Lineage (GTDB taxonomy): Bacteria > Pseudomonadota > Gammaproteobacteria > Burkholderiales > Burkholderiaceae_C > Limnohabitans_A. The sequence goes on along the minus strand of CAJBLW010000074.1, from coordinate 2,187 downwards.
TCGTCCCAGTCCGGTTCAAATCGCCCATGCCACAGACGAGATGTGCCGCCAGGCGATCTTGCAGCTTGACGGTGACGATGTGGACGCGATCGTTCAAGTGGGCACCAATCTGTCCATGATTCGCTTGGCCGCGGCGGCAGAGCTGTTTTTGGGCAAGCCAGTCATCGCTATCAATACCGCCACGTATTGGCACGCGTTGCGGGCCCAAGGGTTGCAGGACAAGAAAGCCGGGTTCGGTGCCTTGATGGAATTTCATTGACGGGCATGCACAGTGCTGCCTTCAAATTTTTTGTTCGTTCATCACCGAAAGGACGGGTTTATGCGTCGTCGTGAATTAATCGTTTCAGCTGCCAGTCTGGGGCTGACTGGCATCGGCTTGCCCGCGCTGGCGCAAGGCCAGGCTTTCCCAACCAAAACCGTGCGCATTGTGGTGCCCGCATTGGTGGGCAGTGCCGATGTATTTGCCAGGGCCATGGCCCAGCGCTTGGGTCCGGCCCTCGGACAGTCCGTCATCGTCGAGCAAAAGCCCGGTGCCGGCACCAACATCGGCAATGACTTTGTGGCCAAATCTGCACCCGATGGTCACACGCTGCTGATCAATGGTTTGCCGTTGGTGACCAACCAGGCGCTTTACGCCTCACTGCCCTACAACACCATGCGTGACCTGGTGCCCGTCATTGAGGTGGCCGAGGTCACCAACGTGGTCACTGTGCACCCTGGTTTGGGCATCAACTCGCTGAGCGAACTGGTGCAGCAGGCACGCAGTGATCCCAACAAGTTCAACCACGGCACACCCGGGGCCGGTAGCTCCGGTCACTTGGCGGCTGAATTGATGAGCGTCAAGACGGGAGCCAAGTTCACGCATGTTCCTTACCAAGGCAACGCCCAAGCCACCAACGACCACTTGGGCGGTACTTTGCAAGTGGGGTTTGTGAATTTGCCTGTGGCGATGCAGTTCGTCAAAGCCGGTCGTTTGAAGGCGCTGGCGGTCACCGGCTCACGCCGTTCAGCCTTGTTGCCCGATGTGCCCACGGTGAACGAGGCGCTGGGTCTGAACGACTACGAACTGGTGGGCTGGTTCGGTATTTTGGCGCCCGCCAAAACGCCACCAGAAGTCGTTATGCGCTTGAATGCCGAGATCAACAAACTGATGCGTGAGCCGAGCTTTTTGGAAGTGATCCGAGGTGCAGGCGGCGACCCCTTGGGCGGCACACCCGCACAGTTTGAAGCCCGCATGCGCCGTGATGAAGCCCGCTTGTCTGAGGTGATTCGGATTTCAGGCGCCAAAGCCAATTAAGGCCAGGCCAGCGGTCGGCGCGCAGCAGTGGACTGCGCCCGGCCCCATGCACGGCGGTGTCAGGGCTTTGCGGACCAAACGACGCCCGAGTCCAGCGGGTAAATTGGTCGCCGCAGTTTCTTGAACTGCAACTCGCTGTAGTCCGACGTGCAGGCCCCTGCGCCTGCGCATTCCACCGTCGCACCGGCCAGGTGGCCCAAGCCAGCGCGCCAGTGCACCCGGCTTTTGAGCACCACAAAATCCTTTTGCGTCGGGTCGATGCCCAGGCACAGCAGGGCGTTCACGTCAAAGGGCTCGACATGGCGCGAGATCAGCGCGACCTCTACATCGCCTGTGTCGATCACCACCGCCTGGCCCATGTTTTGCCGGGCGCCCTGGCTCATGGGGCCTTTGTTGCGGTACTTGCCGTTCGAGATCAGTTTGACCACGCCCGACAACTCGAGGGGTGCGCTGTGGTGCGGCATGAGCGGCATGGCCATCTTGCCGCCCACTTGCAATCGCACTTGCGCCCCGATGCCGGCCGCGATGGCTTCTTGCACAGCCTGCGGGTCAAAAACCGCAAACACCGCCACGTTGTGCAAGCCTTGGCGCAGCACCTCGGCCAGCACGGCGGTGGTGTCCATGGTGCCGCCCGAAGCGGCGTTGTCGTAATGGTCCAGCAGCATCACCGGAAAGTCGCTCAGCGTTTTGGCGCGGGCCACCGATGCGGCCAGTGGCTCCAGTTCGTACACCCATTGCGAGCGGCTGTCCCAGGCCATTTGCATCAACTCGTCGCGCAGGCGCTGCGCCAGCGCGGGGTCGTTGTCGGTCACCACCACCACCGACATGCCGGCGTTTTCAATGTCGGCATGCGGAAAACCGGTGAACACGCTGGCGCACAAAGCGCCTTC
>CAJBLW010000073.1 GCA_903953985.1 uncultured Burkholderiales bacterium | reverse complement strand
TCAATCACGCTGGATGCCCGCCTTCTCTATGCGCAGCCCGATATGGCCGTTGGCTACCTTGGTCTGGAAGACCAGATCGAACTGGTATGGGATTCTGAGCGGTTCAGCGCGAGGGACGCAGCCTCCAGCGTCGCGGATCGCAAGGGCGTCACCGATCTCACCCGCTACCTCTTTCTCGTGGCCTTTGATGGCGAGGACATTTTCTTCATCACGCGCCATCAAATCGTGGCTCCTCCCAAGGGTGCAAGCCACACCCCCATCGTTCGTGACGGACTTGAGTTCATGCGTCCAAGGCAATGGCTGGCCTCGCAAAGTTCGGCACTAGGCTCACTGACCGTCAAAAATAAGGCCAAGCGGCGGCTTTTATCCCAGATCAAAGCGGAAGACTCACTGGCAGCTTTGGAAAAACAAGTTGATCTCTTATCGCAACTGGTTATTGCGATGGCACAAAGCCTGCCATCTGATCAACGTCCCACGTGGCTCGATTCATTTCAAGCCAACCTTACACAAGACACAGCTACCCAGTTCAAGGGAGAGGTCGCCTCGGTCGCCGACATCCACGCCCACAAGACCCGGGTACGCACGTTGCAGGCTGAGTACTTCGCGCAGCGCAGTGAGGTCCTCTGATGGCGCACTTTCAGATCAAACTCATCGCGCCGGACAACACAGAGCGCGAACTGCTGTACGACAACCAGGCCAGCAGCCTGACCTGGGGAGATTTCTCCCCGGTATTGGAAGTCAATCCCAAGACCTTCCAGAACGCGACGGTCGTCAGCGTAAGTCAGCCTGGGCATAAAGGCCTGATCAAGACCCTGAAAATCAGCCTCGGCTTGTCCTGCAACTACGAGTGCAACTACTGCAGCCAGCGCTTTGTGCCCCATGCTGAAAGCACCAACCCCGAGGATGTAGAGAATTTCCTGCAGCAGTTGACCACCAGCCTAAGTCAGGCTCCCGAACGGATTGAATTTTGGGGCGGTGAACCACTGGTCTACATCAAGACCTTAAAGCCCTTAGCTGAGCGCCTGCGAGTGCTCTACCCGGATGCTGAGTTCCTGATCATCACCAATGGCTCATTGCTCAGTCTTGAGACCAACGAGTGGCTGGACCGCATGGGCTTCGTCGTCGGGCTATCCCACGATGGGCCTGGCTACCACGCACGCGGGGCAGACCCACTAGACGACCCGCAGCAGCGCGCCGCCATCATGGATTTGTACGCGCGCCTCCAACCGCAGGGCCGCATCAGCATCAACGCGATGATCAGCAACCAAAATTCGAGCAGGGCAGCGGTGCAGCTTTGGCTGCAAGAACGCTTCGGGGCCGATGTTCAGATTGGTGAAGGTGCTTTTATTGACCCCTACGATGAAGGTGGGCTGGCTGCCACCTTCAAGACCACCGCTGAGCACGCACAGTTTCGCAGGCAAGGGTTTGGCGAGATCCGCACTGGCCTTGCCAGTCGCTTTGACCTCACCAACCAAAAGATCCAAGACTTCATCGATTCCATTCGCTACCAGCGCCCAGCCTCTGCGCTTGGGCAAAAGTGCGG